>NZ_JBYVYK010000007.1:0-132247 GCF_058148405.1 Mycobacterium sp. DHQP2018-32-09
CGCGACGCGGGCATGGCGCTGGGGGTGCTGCACGACCTCGCGGTGGGCGTCGACGCCGAGGGCGCCGACGCGTGGGCGCTGGCCGACGTGCTGGCCACCGGCGTGAGCGTCGGTGCCCCACCTGACAACTTCACGCCCCGCGGCCAGGACTGGGGCCTGCCGCCGTGGCGGCCCGACCGCTTGGCGCAGACGGGGTACGCCGCCCTGCGCGACATGCTGCGCGCGGTGCTCGACCACGCCGACGGGCTGCGCATCGACCACGTGGCCGGGCTGTGGCGGCTGTGGTGGATCCCGCCGGGCGACGGCCCGGACCGCGGGACCTACGTGCACTACGACGCCGAGACGATGCTGGCGGTGCTGGCCCTGGAAGCGCACCGCGCCGGGGCCATCGTGGTGGGCGAGGACCTGGGCACCGTGGAACCCGAGGTGACGACCGCGCTGGCCGACAACGAGATGCTGGGGTGCGCGGTCGGCTGGTTCACCAGGGACGAGTCGGCGCCCGGCGAGCCGCTGCTGCCGCCTCAGCGGTGGCCGTCCCGGGCCGCGGCGAGCCTGTCGACGCACGACCTGCCCACCGCGGGCGGGTTCCTGCGCGGGGAGCACGTGCGGGCCCGGGCCGAGTTGGGGTTGCTCGACGACGTCGCCGGCGAGCAGGCGAACGCCGACCGGGAGCGTGCGGAGTGGGTGGCCCTGCTGCGCGCCGAGGGGCTGTTGGACGACACCGACGGCACCGACGACAACGACGGCGCCGACGCCGAGGTCGACGACGCTCGGATCATCGTCGCGATGCACCGGCTGCTGGCGGTCACGCCGAGCCGACTGAAGTTGGTGTCGCCCTACGACGTGACCGGGGAACTGCGGCAGCCGAACCTGCCGGGCACCGTGGACGAGTACCCCAACTGGCGCCTTCCGTTGGCGCTCACGCTGGAGGAGTTGCGGGCCGACCCGCGGGTGGCCGAGATCACGGCGCTGTACCGGGAGGGTGGCGAATTCACGCGATCGCCACGGGGATGACTAGTTATGGCCGCGGATGGGAAGACCACCCCCATGCCTCTCACGCTGCAGAAGCCAGTGGCCCCCGCACCGGGTGCCCTCACGGGCACGTCGCGTGCGGACGCGTCCGGGGCCGCCGCCCTCACCGGCATGGTCCGAGGCTGGATGGGCGACGTGGTGCACGTCGACGCCGAGCGGGGTGCGGACATCGAACTGGCGACCTACGAAGCCCTGTCCAACTGCGCCGAGCATGCCTACCGCGACGGCGGCACGAACGCGACGATGCAGGTTCACGCCACCTATGACGTGCGCCGCGACACCGTGCGCGTCTGCGTGACCGACCACGGCCGCTGGGTGGATCCCGCGACGCAGCCCGACGACCTGGCGCGCGGGCGCGGCGTACGGCTGATGCACGCCGTCGCCGACGACGTCAGCATCATGGGGTCGACGTCGGGAACCACCGTGGCCATGAGCTTCTCGGACTGCGTCCGCCGGTCGGCGTAGCCTTCTCTCGACGCCACGGGGGCGACGGGAAGAGGTAACGATGGCCGGTGACGACGCCCACTTCTATCGCCCACGAGAGGGCACGGGGCTGCCGCACGACCCGTTCAACGCCATCGTGGGGCCGCGGCCCATCGGGTGGATCTCCAGCCATGACGCCGACGGCGCCCGCAACCTGGCGCCCTACAGCTTCTTCAACGGCTTCAACTACCACCCGCCGATCATCGGTTTCGCCTCCGTGGGGTGGAAGGACACCGTCGCCAACATCGCGGCCACCGGCAACTTCGTGTGGAACCTGGCCACGCGCGATCTCGCCGAGCGCATGAACGCGACGTCGGCCTCCCTGCCCGCGGACCAGGACGAGTTCGACCGCGGCGGCCTGACGGCCGTGCCCGCCACCGTCGTCACCGCCGCGCGGGTGCTCGAGAGCCCGGTGAACTTCGAATGCCGACTGACCCAGCTCGTCCGGCTGCAGGACGCCGACGGTTCGGAGATCGACACGTGGATGGTGTTCGGGGAGGTGGTGGCCGTGCACATCGACCGTCGCTGGTTGGTCGACGGGGTGTACGACACCGCGGGGCCCCGGCCGATCCTGCGCGGCGGGGGACCGGCGAACTACTCGGAGATCGCGCCCGACGGCGTGTTCCAGATGGAGCGGCCGGCATGAGGGCGCGGACTCTGGCCGTGGGTGCGGCACTGTCGATGGCCACGGGCCTGGCGGCCGCCGCCGTGCCTGCGGCGGCAGAGCCCGCGACCTTGGCGCTGCCGGGCTGTTACGGCGTGGGCTCGCCGCCGGTGGAGCGGCCCGGCGACATCGTCTTCCAGACGTGCGCCGACGGCGGCAAGGAGCTGACCAACCTGGTGTGGAGCGCGTGGGGCCCCGGAGGCGCCGACGGCACGGGCACCTACGGCTACCGCGTGTGCGAACCCAACTGCGCCGCCGGACGTACCGTCACGGTGCCGGTGGTGGTGCACGCCGACGAGCCCGAACCGGCGGCGCCCGGCTCGAAGTGTCCGGCAGGGACGTCGTTCTACGCCAACCTGGTGCTGGCGTACCCCGACGGCCCGCCGGGCCGCGACGGCGGACCCACGAACACGCGGTTCCGCGGCATGCCGGCCACGCTGTACAGCACAGTGGGCGGCGACGGCTCGAACACCTGGCTGGGCAACGTGTTCTGCGCCGGGTAGATCCGCTCACATCGCGTAGCGCCGCACCGACTCGGGGTGGATGACCACGCGGACGTAGGGCTGCGCCAGCAGCGCGTCGCGGTCGGCTCGTCGTGCCGGGTCGCTCAGATCCCAGTAGCGGGCGGCCAGGCGTTCGGCGAGCGCTGCGGCGCCGTCGGGTTCGACGGTGACGGGGCCGGTCACCGCCACCCAGCGTTCGCGTTCCCCGATGGGGGCGGCGACGACGAGCGAGGCGCGCGGATCGCTGTGCAGCCGTCGCATCTTGGGACTGTCGGGCGGCGTGAACAGCGCCAGGGTGTCCTGCGCGGTGAGTTCGAACCACACCGGTCGAGGTTGCGGCGGGCGCGGCCCGTCGGCCGCGGTGAAGAAACCGTGCAGGGGACGCTCGAGCAACTCGCGATCCCGAGGGGTCAGTCCGGTCATCGCCGCCACGCTCCCCGGGCTGCCGCCCGCACCACGTAGTCCTCGAACGGCGTCGGCGGTCTGCCCAACACGGTCTGGACGCCGTCGGCCGGTGCGGCGATCAGGCCGTCGCGCATCAGGGCGAACATGTCGGCCACGTGGCGTGCGTCGTCCGCGGATACGCCGCCTGCGACCAGTGCCGCAACGTAGTCGTCGCTGCCGATCTCCTCGTAGGTGAGGCGACGGTCGGCTGCACGACCGATCAACTCGGTGGCCTCGGCGAAGCTGAGGGCGCGGGGGCCGCTCAACTCGTAGACGCGCCCCGCGTGCCCGTCGGGGCGCAGCAGCGTCTCGGCGGCCACGTCGGCGACGTCCTCGACGTCGATGAACGGCTCGCCGACGGGTCCCGCGGGCAGTGCGAGCGTACCGGCCGTCAACGGCGCCTGAAACAGGTCCTCGTCGAAGTTCTGGTCGAAGTTGTTGGGCCGCAATATCGTCCACTCCATGTCGGAGTTGCGGACGGCGTCCTCGGCGTCGCGCATGTCCAGCCCGAACGTGGAGTCGCCGTAATCGTCGGCGCCCCGGCCGGACAGCAGCACCACCCGGCGCGCGCCGGCGGCGTGCGCGCGGACCACGAAGTCGTGCATCGGACCGGGCTGCGGTGGCGCCACGGCGTACACGGCGACGGCTCCGGTGAGGGCGGCGTCCCAACCCGTCGGGTCGGACCAGTCGAAGGGGACGGCGCTGGACCGCGATGCCGCGCGCACGGGGACGCCGCGAACTCGGAGGCGAGCCGCGACACGGCGGCCGGTCTTGCCGGATGCCGCGAGGACGAGGATGGGGTCGGTGGTCATGTCGTCCAGTCAAGCGGCAACGATCGGACGATTCCATGGGTAATGCGCCGCAATCCCTGTCCAATCGTCTACGGTCGGGGCGTGGTAGACGTGTTCGGTGACCTCTTCCGCGGCGTGCGGGCGCACGGCTCGCTGTTCGGCAGTTCGACGCTGACGCCGCCGTGGGCGCTGCACTTCGTCGACGGCGCGCCGTTGACGTTGTGCACCGTGCTCGACGGCGAGGGGTGGATCGTGCCGGAGCACGGCGAACCCGCCCGACTGCGCGACCGGGACACGGTGGTGGTGCGCGGCCCGTCGACGTTCACGTTCGTCGACCGGCTGGACACCCCGGCGGCGCCGGTGGCGTGCGGGGAGCACTGCGCCGTACCGGAATCGGGCGGGACGCGGCACCGGCGCGGGTGGCTCGACGTCGGCGGCGACGGCGCGGCGACCCTCATCGTCGGCGCGTATCCCGTCAGCGGCGCCATCAGCGCTCGGCTGCTGGACGCGCTGCCGGTGGTGTTGCGCGTCGACGCAGGCGGCACGGGTGACCCGGTGCTCGACCACGTGGCCGCCGAGCTGGCCCACGACGTGCCCGGGCAACAGGTGGTGCTCGACCGGCTGCTCGACTGGATGCTGGTGTGCACCATCCGCGAGTGGTTCGACCGGCCGGGTGGGGCGCCGCCGGCCTGGTGGTCGGCGCTGCGCGATCCGGTCGTCGGCGACGCCCTGCAGCTGGTACACGCGGAGCCGGCGACGGCGTGGACGGTGACGACGCTGGCGTCGCGGGCGGGGGTGTCGCGATCGACGCTGGCCAAGCGCTTCTCCGAACTCGTCGGCGAGCCACCTCTGACCTACCTGACCAACTGGCGCATGACGGTGGCGGCGGATCTGCTGATCGACGACCCGTCGGCCACCATCGCCGACGTCGCCGCGGCGGTGGGCTATGCCGAGCCGTTCGGGTTCAGCGCGGCGTTCAAGCGCGTGCGCGGGATGAACCCCAGCGAGTTCCGGCGCGCCGCAGGGCAGGTTAGGGGGAGGTAACGCCGCGTTACGGCCGGGAAAGGATCGCGCGGCCGCCTTGTTTTAGGTCGGACGTCCGACTACTGTCCCAAGGCAGTGCGATCCGGATCACAGTCGAACGGTTCGCCCGGCTGCGCCATCACACCCGCCTTCCTGCGAGAAACCCCGGGAGACAAGCGATGTCAAGACCAACACCGAATGCGGCCACCGGAGTGACCGCGCCGCCCCACGACGCGTCGCCCGCCACCGGGTACAAGGCCAACCTCGGCACCGGCCGGGTGGCGCTGCTGGTCATCGCCTGCGCCGCGCCGCTGGGATCGGTCATCGGCAACACGCCCATCGGCTTCACCCTGGGCAACGGGGCGGGCCTGCCGGTGGTCTTCCTGGTCGCCGGCCTGGTCCTGGGCTGCTTCGCCGCGGGATACGTCGCCATCAACCGTGCGGTTCCCGGCGGTGGCGGCTTCGCGCGCTACGTCCGCGCCGGCTTCGGCCCGGGCGCCGGATTGGGCGCAGCGTATGCCACCACGCTGGCCTACGGTGCGGGCACCATCGGGATCACCGCTGCAGCAGGCTATTTCGCCGACGTGATCGCCCAAGCGCACGGCCTCGACCTCCCGTGGTGGGTGTACTCCGTGGTGGCCATGGTCATCGTGGGTCTACTCGGCAGGCACGCCGCCGACCTCAGTGCCACCGTGCTGCTGGTGATGATCGTGGCGGAGTTCGCCATGCTCGTCGTGCTCGACGTCCTGATCCTGGCGCGCTCGGGTCTCTCGGCGTTGCCGCTGGACGTCTTCTCGACCGACCAGGTGTTCTCGGGCAGCATCGGGCCCGCGCTGATGATCGCCTTCACGTCGTTCATCGGCATCGAATCCGCCGTCATCTACGCCAACGAGGCGCGCAATCCCGGCACGACCGTCCCCCGGGCGATCTACCTCTGCGTGGGTGCGATCTCGGTGTTCTACTTCCTCACCATCTGGCTGATCATCGGCTCCGTCGGCGTCGACCAGATCGTGCCGCGCACGGAGGTCGCCCAGGGTGACCTGCTCTTCGTGCTCTCGGGCGACTACGGCGGCGGCTGGCTGACGGCGCTCATGCAGATCTTCTTCCTCACCAGCGTGCTGGCCTCGCTGGTGGCCCTGCACAACGCCACCACCCGCTACCTCCAGACGATGGGCACGCAGGGCACCATGCCGAAGTTCCTCGGGACGCTGCATCGCCGCTACCAGGGACCCGCGCGGGCCAGCGAGGCACTGACCCTGCTCACCGCCGTCCTGGTGGCAGCCTTCGCGATCCTGGGTGCCGACCCCTACCTCGGCATCTACACCAGCCTCGGCGGGTTGTTCACCGTGGGCATCGTCGCGATGCAGGGCGCGGTCGCGGTGACCGTCGTGGTGTTCTTCCGCAAGCGCCACGACGGCCGCCTGTGGAAGACGTTGGTGGCACCGGCGATCGGCGCCCTCGGGCTCCTGACGGCGACCGGCCTGATCATCGCCAACTACTCCGTGCTCACCGGCACCGAGGACACGCTGCCGAACCTGCTGCCGTGGCTGATCCCACTCGCCTTCGTCGTGGGGTTCGCCGTCTACCGGAGTCGCCGCGACGTGGTGGTCGACTTCGACCCCGTGCCCGAACCCAGTGAGCGAGCCTGACGTGCTGGGCCGCGTAGCGGTGATCGGACCGCACATCGTCGACGTCCTGGGGCGCCCGGTGACCGAGATCCCGGCCGGGCAGGGCAGTGCCGTCCTCGACGAGATCCGCGTGACGGTCGCGGGTACCGGAGGCGGAGCGGCCGTCGACCTGGCCAAACTCGGTTGCGAGGTCACCTCGTGCGGTGCCGTCGGCGACGACGTGCTGGGTCAGCTGCTGCTCACGCAACTGCGGTCACAGGGCGTGGACACCTCGGGGCTGGTGGTACGCCCCGGCGGCATCACGTCGGCGACCATCCTGCCGATCCGCCCCAACGGGGAGCGGCCCGCGTTGCACGTGCCGGGCGCGACACCGTCCATGACCCCCGAGGAATTGGACGCCGAGACACTGCTGGCGGCCGACGCGGTGCTGCTCGGCGGTCCGGAGACCATGCCGAACCTGTTGTCGCCCAGCGGGATCGCCATGCTGGCCGACGTCCACGCAGCGGGTACGCCCATCTTCGTCGACCTGCTCTACCCCACTCACCCCGACCTGCTCGCGACGCTGAAACCGTTGCTGCCGTTGGTCTCCTGGTTCCTGCCCAACGACGAGCAGCTGTGCGGTCTGGCCGGGCGCGGCGACGTCGAGGAGAGCGCCCGCCTGCTGCTGTCGCACGGCGTCGGCGCGGTGGCGGCGACGGTCGGCGCCCAGGGTGCTCTGCTGGTGCGTCCCGACGCCGACACGGTGGCGATCCCCGCGCTGACCACCACGGTCGTCGACACCACCGGGTGTGGGGACTCGTTCAACGCGGGCATGATCACGGGGCTGCTGCTGGGCTGCGACCCTGAGGACGCCGCGCTGCTCGGCTGCGCCTGCGGTGCCCTGGTGGCCTCCGGTCTGGGGTCGGACGCGGGCATCGTCGACCTTCGCGGCGTACTGGACACGGTGGCCCACGGTCACCCCGACGCCGCCGCCCGCATCCGTGCCCGCGTCACCGCCAACGCCACATCGAGGAGATCATCGTGACCACCACCCACACCAGCGTCGGCAACGCCACCGATCGGCGGCAGCGCCGCATCGACACCGAACTGCGGGATCGCGCCCGTGCCGTCGTACCGGGCGGCATGTACGGGCATCTCGACATGGGTGCGCTGCCCGGCATTCCGCAGTACGTCGCGCGCGCTCGCGGTGCGCGGCTGTGGGACGTGGACGGCAACGAGTACGTGGACCTGATGTGCAGTTGGGGGCCGGTGATCCTGGGCCACGGCGACCCGGTGGTCGAAGAGGCCGCCGAGCGACAGCGGCGCGACGGTGACTGCCTGAACGGACCCGCACCGGTCATGGTCGAGCTGGCCGAGGCCATGGTCGAGGCGATCGAGCACGCCGACTGGGTGATGTTCGCCAAGAACGGAACCGACGCCACCACCATGTGCTGCACCATCGCGCGTGCCGAGACCGGACGCGCGCTGATCCTCGTCGCCGAGGGCGCCTACCACGGCGCCGCGCCCTGGTGCACGCCGTTCCCCGCAGGCGTCACCGCGGCCGACCGCGCGAACCTGCTGTACTACCGCTACAACGACGTCGCCTCGATCCGCGCCGCCGTCGGCGAGCGGGGCGACGACGTCGCCGCCGTGATCGTCAGCCCGTTCCGGCACGACGCCGGATTGAACCAGGAGTTGGTGGATCCCGTCTTCGCGCGCGAGGTCCGGGCGTACTGCGACGAGATCGGTGCCGCACTGATCCTCGACGACGTCCGCGCCGGATTCCGGTTGCACCACGGTGGTAGTTGGGAACCGCTTGGCGTGCAACCGGATCTGACCCCGTGGAGTAAGGCAATCGCCAACGGTCATCCGCTGGCCGCCGTCACGGGCACCGATCGCTTCCGGGACGCGGCGAGCAGCGTGTTCGTCACCGGATCGTTCTGGATGGGGGCGGTGGCCATGGCCGCAGGTCTCGCCACGCTGACCGAGCTGGCCCGCCGCGACGCCGTCACCACGATGCGCGACGTGGGCGAGCAGCTGCGCACCGGCATCCTGGACAGCGCGGGTCGGTGGGGTTTCGACGTGCACTACACCGGACCCGCCCAGATGCCGAACCTGCTGTTCGCCAACGACACCCACCACGAACTGGCCGTCGCGTTCAGCGCGGAGGCGCAGGCGCGCGGTGTCTACGTGCACCCCAAGCACAACTGGTTCGTCTCGGCGGCGATGACGGCCGACGACCTGGACATGGCGCTGACGGGACTGGACGGTGCCTTCGCCGCGCTGCGGGCCCGCGCCCCACGATGAGCGCCGACCTCGACGCCGCGAGGATGGACGTCGCGGCGCGCTGTCGCGAATTGGCAAGCCAGGGACTGGCTTTGGCGGGAGCCGGGAACGTCAGCGTGCGTCGTGGCGACCACGTCCTGATCACCCGTTCGGGACTGCGGTTCGAGCGTGCCGAACCCGACGACGTCACGGTCGTGACGTCGACGGGCGAGGTGGTCGCCGGAGCGCGGCCGTCGTCGGAGACGGGCCTGCACCTGGGCATCTACGCGCGCAGCGCCGCTCAAGCGGTGGTGCACACCCACGGTCGCAGCTCGGTCGCCGTCGGACTGGTCTGCGACCGAATGCCGTTGGTGCACTACAACCTGGTGCGGCTGGGCGGCAGCGTGCCGACGGTGCCGTACGCCGTGTTCGGTTCCGCCGAACTCGCGGCGACGGTGGGCGACGCCGTCGGCGCGGGCTACGGCACGGTGCTGATGCGCAATCACGGCGCGGTGAGCAGTGCCGGGTCGCTGGCCGAGGCCGTCGAACACACGGGCCTGCTGGAGTGGGCGTGCGACGTCTACCTGGCGGCACACGGGCTGGGCTCCCCGGCACTGCTCACCGAGGACGACCTGGCGGCGGTCGTGGAACAGGGCAGTCGGCTGTCGTACGGTTGACGACATGCCGAAGATCGTCGACCACGACGAGCGTCGCGAGGAGATCCTGCGCGCCGCGATCCGGGTCATCGACAACGTCGGTCTGGAGCACACGACCACCCGCGCCATCGCGCAGGAGTCCGGCTACTCCAATGGTGTTCTGAGCCATTACTTTCAGGACAAGGACGACATCCTGCGCTCGATCCTGGTCACCACGCACCGGGAGTTCATGACGCGCGTCGAGGACAGCATGCGCGGCAAGGACGCGTTCGGCCGACTGTGGGCGATGCTGATGCAGAATCTCCCGCTCGACGACGAACGTCGCGTCGAGACGCTGATGGAGATCACCTTCTGGCCGCGCGCGCTGTCGAACCCGGACCTGCGGGAGTTCCAGCGCGAGGCCGCCGACGAGCTGCTGGCCCAGCTGCGCGCCCTCGTCACCGACGTGCGCGTGGCAGGTGGACTCGACAGCGATCTCGGCGACGACGAGATCGCCGAGTTGCTGATCGCCGTCATCGACGGGTTGTCGGTCCATGCCGAGTTGTTCCCGACGCGACTGCCCAGCGGGCGGCAGGAGGCGTTGATGCGCGCACACCTGACCGCGCTGGGGTTCCTCGTCAACGGGCGCCGGTCGCGAAACCCCGCAACACCGTCGCCAGATGCCGCTGCCACAGCTGCCGGCCGGAGCGTGCGGGGTCGACGGCCTCGGACTGGATGACGCCCCGCAGCGCCCACACCGCGGCCGCCACGTCGTCGGGTGTCACCGCCTCGTCGACGGCGCCGGCACGCTGACCGCGCCGCAGCACCTCGACGGACAGGTCGCGTAGTTCGTCGACCAGGCCGCGGGGCGCGAGGTCGCCCCACATCGGCGCCGACAGCCCGGACTTGCGGGCCAGTTCCACGCCGACGGTCCCCAGGAACACCGCCAAGCCCTCGGCGGGGGGCGCCTCCTGGGCTCGGCGGGCGACGTCGAGGAGGTGCTGGAAGAACCCGGCCAGTACCTCGCGGACGAGGGCGTCCTTGTTGGCGAACCGGCGGTACAGGGTGGCGGGACCGACACCGGCGGCGCGGGCGACGTCCTCGAGCGTGGCGGCCGGGCCTCGGCGGGCGAAGACGTCCTCGGCGGCGGCGAGCAACCGGTCGCGATTGGTCTCGGCGTCGCGCCGCATCCGAACTCCTTCGTGATGGCCGGGGAAGCGAAACCGGCGGTCGTGCGTTCACCCTAAATGAAAGCTCGACTATCAGATAGGACACGCTCATGAGCAAGACCTGGTTCGTCACGGGATCGTCGCGCGGGTTCGGCCGCGAACTCGTCCGCGCGGCGCTGGCCGCGGGCGACACGGTCGCGGCCACGGCGCGTCGCCCCGAACAGCTGGCCGACATCTCCGAGGAGTACGGCGACCGCGTCGCGACGTTCCCGCTCGACGTCACCGACCCGGCGGCCGTGGCGACCGCGGTGGCGGCGGCCCGCGAGCGCTTCGGCCGTCTGGACGTGGTGGTGAACAACGCCGGGTACGCCAACGTCGCACCCATCGAGACCGGGTCCGACGAGGACTTCCGCGCCCAGTTCGAGACCAACTTCTGGGGTGTGTACCACGTGTCCAAGGCCGTCATCCCCGTGCTGCGCGCGCAGGGCGGCGGGCTGGTGCTGCAGTTCTCGTCGATGGGAGGTCGCGTGGGCGGCTCGGCAGGCATCGCGTCCTATCAGGCCGCGAAGTTCGCGATCGACGGCTTCTCGCGGGTGCTGCAGAAGGAGACCGCACCGTTCGGCATCCAGGTGGTGGTCATCGAGCCCAGCGGGTTCGCCACCGACTGGGCCGGCGCCTCGATGAGGGTCGCCGACGTCCCATCCCACTACGCCGAGACGGTCGGCGCCATGTCCGCCATCCGAGCCTCGGACGCCGTGTCCGCGGGTGACCCGGCGCGCGCGGCCGAGATCTTGGTGCGGTTGTCGCGACACGCCGACCTGCCCTATCACCTGCCGCTGGGAGTCAATGCGGTCGACGGCTCAATGGCACACGACGAGGCGCTGCTGCGGCAGGATCGCCGGTGGGCGGAGGTGGGGCGATCCGCGGACTTCGGTCAGCCCTATCCCGTCGACTTCCCGCCGAACGACGCGCAGGATGTTACCGATCGGTAGACTCTGCGTCGGAACGGAGGCGTTCGCATGCAACAGCGCTACATGGAGATCCACGGCGAGCGGCTGGCCTACTACGACGAAGGCCCGGCCGGCGGCCATCCCGCGGAGGCCATCCTGCTCATCCACGGGATGGCGGGCAGCGCCCACACGTGGCGCGAGATCATTCCCCGGTTGAGCAGGTCCTATCGCGTCATCGCACCGGATCTGCTGGGACACGGGCAGTCCGCGAAACCGCGCACCGACTACTCCCTGGGGGCGTTCGCGGTGGGGCTGCGCGACCTGCTCGACGAACTGGGCGTCGACGCCGCGACCATCGTCGGACAGTCCCTCGGCGGGGGCATCGCGATGCAGTTCCTCTACCAGCATCCCGACTACTGCCGCCGACTCGTGCTGATCAGCAGCGGCGGACTCGGCCAAGACGTGGGGCTGATCCTACGGCTGCTGTCGGCGCCGGGCGCGGAGCTGATCATGCCGTTGATCGCGCCAGAATTCGTGGTCCGCGCCGGCGACTCGGTGAAGTCGTGGCTCACGTCGCTGGGTCTGCGTTCTCCGCGGGGCGCCGAGATCTGGAGCGCGTACTCCTCGTTCAAGGACGCCAGCACCCGGGTGTCGTTCCTGCGGACGCTGCGCTCGGTCGTGGACTACCGCGGGCAGTCGGTGAGCGCGCTCAACCGGCTGAGCACCCGCGCCGATCTACCCACGCTGGCCATCTGGGGCGAGGACGACGCGATCATCCCGGTCGACCACGCCTATGCCGCGCTCGAGGCCCGGCCGGACTGCCGACTGGAGGTGCTGCCCGGCGTGGGCCACTTCGCCCAGGTGGAGGCACCCAACAAGGTCGTGGACCTGATCGAGGAATTCATCGAGCAGACGAGTGTGGTTGCCGCGCAACGCGGTTAGCGGCCTCAAGCGCTGAGCAGGTGGTCCCCGCCGGTGTAGACGACGCTGGCCGGGTGCGCGGTGGTCGCGGCGTGCACGATGGCCGCGGTGAACGCGGCGCGGTGCACGCGATCGCGGTGGGCGGCCTTACCCTCGCCACCCTCGCCACCCTCGCCGCCCTCGGCGATGCCCTCGACGTTGCGCGGCTGGACCAGCCCGCTGACGGTCGCGCCATCGACCAGGTCCGCCGACACCACGGAGAAGTGGATGCCCGCCCGGTCGAAGGCCGGACGCATGGCGTAGAGCGCGGTCTCCCCGGCACGTTGGCTCGCGGCGGCCGCCGTGTAGCCCTTCGGGACGGCCTTGTGGGGGAAGAAGTGCGCCTGGTGGTTGGTCGCGTAGACGATGCGTGCGCCGGCAGGCATCAGCGGCAGGGCCAGCGCCGCGAGGCGCCGGTTGGCGTCGCGGTTCAGGCGCATCGCCAACCCGAGGTCGCTGCCCGCCCCCACCCGGCTGGAGGCCGTCAGCACCAGCGCGTCGAGGCGACCGAACCGTGCGGCGATGGCCTCGGCCATCGCCGCGGCGTCGGACTCGGCGGCATTGTCGGCGGGCATGATCGTCGCGGCGCCGCCGGCGTCGCGGATGGCGGCGGCCACCCCGCTGGCGCGTTCGGCGTCGCCGCGGTGGTTGACGATCACGTGGGTGTCCGCGCCGGCCAACTGCCGTGCCACCTCGGCGCCGATGCCCTTCGAGGCACCGGTGACCAGGACGATTCGTGCGGGCTCGCGGGTCATGGGGACTCCTTCGACGGTCGGGCAGCTCCTACCGTACACGCCTTTTTAAGAAAAATAAGGACTACATAAGGTCACGGTAAGGCGGAGAATCGGGGGTCACGGCCGGGGTGTCTCCCTGGGCAGGTGCGCGCGCAGCGCGGCGTCCAAGACGCGATCCAGGAGCCGGTCGGGCAGCAAGCGCGCCACCGAGAGCAGGGCGGCTTCCCTTCCGACGGGGTACCGCGTGCGCGGCTTGCGGACGGTGACCGCTTTGGCGATGACGGCCGCCGCGGCGTCGGCGGGCAGGCCGGACCTGGTCGACGCTTCGGCCTGCGCGTTCACGGCCTGCACCAGCCCGCCATAGCGACGACGCTGCGCCGGGGTCATCGCCGCGAGCTGATCGTGGGCGCCGGCGATGGCCCTGCCCAGCATCTCCGTGCGCACGGCACCGGGTTCGATCACGACCACCTGGACCCCATGGCGGGCCACCTCGCGTCGCAGGGAGTCGCTCACGGCTTCGAGCGCGAACTTCGACGCCGCGTACGGACCGTAGGTGGCCATCGCGATCCGGCCTCCCACCGAACTGACGTTGACCACCCGCCCCCGGCCGTCGATCAGCGACGGCAGCAGGGCCTGAATGACGGCAACGTGGCCGAAGAGGTTGACGTCGAACATCTCTCGCCAGCGAGCCATGTCGAAGACCTCGATCGGAACGTTGGCCTGTACCGCGGCGTTGTTCACGACCGCTCGCAGGGTCCGGCCCAGCGGATCCTCCCGCACCCTCGAGGCGAGCGCGTCGACGTGTTCGGGATCGGTGATGTCGAGGATCACGGGCTCGACGTTCGTCCGTCGGATCACGTCGGCGTCGCCGTTTCGTCGGACCCCGGCGAGCACGTGGAACCCACGTCGCGCCATCTCTCGGGCGGTGGCGGCGCCCAGTCCGGTGGAGGCGCCGGTGACGACGACCAGTTGTTCAGTTGACAACGTCATCTGAATGACCGTACGCCTTCAGGTGACAGTGTCAACTAGAGTGGTCGGGACATGAGTCGCCAGGAATCGGCTGCCGCCACGCGCCGCGCCTTGATCGATCAGGCTGCCCAACTGCTGGACGGCGGGGGACTCGACGCCGTCACGCTGCGTGAAGTCGGTGCTCGCGCGGGTGTGAGCCGGGGTGCGCCCTACCGACACTTCACCGACAAGGAGGGCCTGCTCACCGCGGTGGCCGCGGACGGCTGGATGCGCCTCGGCGATCGACTGCGGGAGCTGTCCGCCGACGCCGAGCTTGCCGCCCTCGACACGCTGCGAGCGGCGTTGACGCAGATCATCACCGTGGGCCGGCGACAGCCGCACCTGTACCGGCTGATGTTCCGCCCGCCAGAGGGCGATCCGGCCACCGTGTTCTTGGCCGCACAACGCACGTGCGATGAGTTCCTCGGCATCGTCACCGGAATCCTGGGCACTGGCACGGGCACTGGCACTGGCACTGGCACTGGCACTGGCACTGGCACTGGCACTGGCACTGGCATGCCCGACGACGCCGAACGCTATGCCGCGATGCTCCTGACGGGTGTACACGGTGCCGTGGGCCTCGACATGAGTGGCCTGCTGCATACCGACAAGTGGCAGACCACCGCCGAAGAACTCACCGAGAGCCTGCTCACCCTCATCGACGAGACCGTCCGCCGCGGTCGTGGGTGATCGAGGTCGACACTCGATTCCCTCGCGAGAGGCGTTGCGGCGCACGTCGAACGACAGCCGGCCCTCGCGTTCCGCTGCGGGTGGCGGTCCTGGTCGGCGTGGACAGGGTCTGCGGCACCCGAGCAGAGGCGCTCACGGCGACTCCACGACACCTTCTCGGCCTACCCTGATCGTGCTCTCAGTGCGGTCTCAGCAGCGTGGCGCACCTTGGAAACCATGACGACACCTCCGGGCTACCGCCCCGTGCCACCGGCCCCGCAGGCCTGGTCCCAGTCCCACACCCCGCCGCCCCCGTACGCCGCGCCGCAGCATGCCGGACACCCCGCCGGACACCCTGCCGGACAGCATGCCGGACACCCTGCCGCGCCGCACCACGGCGTGCCGTCCTCGCGTCGCGGACGTCGCGGCGCACTGGTCGTCGGGGCTGCAGCGCTGGCAGTGGTGAGCGGTGGCATCGGCGCGGGGGCGGCCGTGATGGTCGGCGACGCGCACCACGCCCCGGCCGTCACCCACTCGACGAGTCAGCCTGCGGCGTCGCAGCCCGTCGCCGCCCGGCCCGTCGGTTCGGTCGAGGAGGTCGCCGCCAAGGTGCTGCCCAGCGTGGTGCAGCTGTCGGTGATGGAGGGCGATCACGGCGGCGAGGGATCCGGGATCGTGCTGAGCCCGGACGGCCTGATCCTCACCAACAACCACGTGGTGGCCGACGCCGCCCAGGCCGGCGGCGGCGCGACGGCCAAGGTGACCTTCGCCGACGGTCGGTCGACGCCGTTCACGGTCGTGGGCACCGATCCCATGGGCGACCTCGCGGTGGTGCGCGCGCAGGGCGTGTCCAACCTGACGCCCATCACCATCGGCTCGTCCAAGGACGTCAAGGTCGGTGAACAGGTGGTGGCGATCGGGTCGCCGCTCGGGCTGCAGGGCACGGTCACCTCGGGCATCATCAGCGCGCTGAACCGGCCAGTCGCCGCGGGTGACGGCCCGGGCAGCGACGTCTCGGTGATCGAGGCCATGCAGACCGACGCCGCCATCAATCCCGGCAACTCGGGTGGCGCCCTCGTCAACATGAAGGGCGAACTCGTCGGCGTCAACTCGGCCATCGCCAGCATGGGAGGCGGCGCGAGTTCCGGTGGCGGACAGCCCGGTTCGATCGGTCTCGGCTTCGCCATCCCGTCCGACCAGGCCAAGCGGATCGCCGACGAGCTGGTGTCCACGGGTAGCGCCAGCCACGGCTCGCTCGGGGTGCAGCTGAGCACGGACCAGAGCGCCGACACCGCCCAGGGTGCTGCCCTGGCCGACGTCACCGCGGGCGGCCCCGCCGCGCAGGCGGGCGTGCCCAGCGGCGTCGTGGTCACCAAGGTCGACGACCAGGTGATCGACGGACCCGAAGCCCTGGTGGCGGCCATCCGTTCGCGGGCGCCGGGCGACACCGTCGCGCTGACCTACAGCGACGGTTCGGGAGACACGCGCACCTCGCAGGTCACCCTCGGCAAGGCCGAGCCGGTCACCGCGCGACAGCAGTGATCGACCGCGGCACCGGAGCCTCGAAGACGACTCGCAGAATGAGTTGCTCGCCAACCGGTTAGCGCGCGCACGACACCCCTGAGCGGCGGGACTCCAGCAGTCCCGCCGCTCAGTTTTCTTGAGCGTTTCGTCGGTTTTCGATGCGGATGCTGAGCGACGTTCGCATGATCGACCAATGCCGCACGCGTCCGCCCCCGACCGCACGCCCACGATCGTCATCATCGGTGCGGGCAGCGCCGTGTTCACCCGCGAACTCCTCGGCGACATCCTCACCTTCGACGAACTACGCGACGTGCGGATCGTGCTGCACGACATCGACGACGAGCGCCTCGCCACCGCCGAGGCCATCGCCCACGCGACGGCGCGAGAGGCGGGCGCCACGCCTCGGGTGTCGACGAGCCTGGACCGGCGGCGGGCCCTCGACGGCGCCGACTTCGTCATCAACGTGATCCAGGTCGGCATGCACGACGCGACGGTGCGCGACTTCGAGATCCCCGAACGCCTCGGACTGCACCAGACCATCGGCGACACCATCGGGATCGGCGGCGTGTTCCGCGGACTGCGCACCTTCGGCGTACTCGACGGCATCGCCCGCGACATGCTGGAGATCTGCCCCGACGCCTGGCTGCTGAACTACACCAACCCGATGGCGATGAACGTCACCTACCTGCACCGCGTGGCGCCCAGCCTCAAGGTGCTCGGCCTGTGCCATTCGGTGTACTGGACCATGCGCGGCCTGTGCGAACTCGTCGACGTCCCCTTCGAGGACGTGTCGTACTGGTCTGCCGGGGTCAACCACCAGGCGTGGGTACTGCGGTGGGAGCGCGCCGGCCAGGATCTCTATCCGCTTCTCGACGAACGCATCTCGGCAGACCCCGAGCTGCGCCGCCGCGTGCGGGTGGACATGTACCGCCGACTGGGCTTCTACCCGACGGAGACCAGCGAACACTCCAGCGAGTACGTGCCGTGGTACCTGCGGGCCGCGTCCGAGGTCGACCGCTTGCGGCTGAACATCGGCGAATACGTGTCGATCAGCGAGGACAACCTGGCCGAGTACCGCGCCGTGCGCGATCAGCTGGCCGCGGGCCAGGCGCTGCCCATCGACACCGACTCCTGCGAGTACGCCCCGCAGGTGATCCACTCGCTGGTCACCGGCACCGTGCGCGTCATCGCCGCCAACGTGGTGAACACCGGACTCATCACCAACCTCCCCGACGGACTCGCCGTGGAGGTGCCGACGGTGCTCGATTCCCTTGGCGCACATCCGGTACGGGTCGGCGACCTGCCTGCGCAGTGCGCTGCGCTCAACCGCAACTTCCTGGGTCCGGTCGACCTCGCCGTGCGGGCCGCCGTCGACGGCGACCCCCGGCTGGTGCGCGCCGCGGCGATGGTCGACCCCAACACCGCGGCGACGCTCACCGTCGACGAGATCTGGGAACTGTGCGACCAACTGACCGTCGCGCACGGCGACCTGCTGCCAGAGGCACTGCGCACCAAGCTCCAGCCGTCCTAACGAAGGGGTATCACCATGAAACGATCACGGGCCTGGATCGCGTTGTTGGCGATCGCGGCGTTCGTCCTGTCGGCCTGCGGGGGCGGCGGATCGTCGTCGTCGGGTCCCGTCGAGATCGCGGTGTGGCACGGCTACCAGGACACCGAGGGCGAGGTGTTCAAGAGCCTGGTGGCGCAGTACAACTCGGAGCATCCGGACGTCAAGATCAGCGAGCTGTACTCCAGCAACGACCTGGTGCTGCAGAAGGTGCTGACGGCGGTGCGGGGCGGCAGCGCGCCCGACGTCGCTTACATGTTCGGCTCGTGGTCGCCCAACATCGCGCAGATCCCCCAGGTCGTGGACATGGCGGGTGAGGTGTCGGGCCAGGACTGGAACTGGGACGACTTCTATCAGGCCGAGCGCGATGCCGCCACGGTGGGCGACAAGGTGGTGGGGGTACCCGCGCTCGTCGACAACCTGGCCATCGTCTACAACCGCACGCTGTTCGCCGAGGCCGGCGTCGCGCCGCCGACGCCCGAGTGGACGTGGGACGACTTCCGCGCCGCGGCCGCCAAGCTGACCAATCCTGCCAAGGGGCAGTACGGCTGGCTGATCCCCGCCGACGGCAGCGAGGACACCGTGTGGCACTACGTGCCGATGCTATGGGAGGCCGGAGGTGACCTGCTCACGTCCGACGACACCAAGGCGGCGTTCAACTCCGAGGCCGGCGTGCGGGCGCTGGAGACGCTGCAGCAGATGGCCGTCACCGACAAGTCGCTGTACCTGGACACCACCAACGAGAACGGGCCCAAGCTGATGAACAGCGGCAAGGTGGCGATGCTCGTCACCGGCCCGTGGGACCTGAGCCAGCTGTCCGACATCGACTACGGCGTGCAGGTGATGCCGACCTACGCCGGTTCCTCGGGCGGTCATCAGACCATCTCCGGACCCGACAACTGGGTGGTCTTCGACAACGGTGACCAGAAGAAGCGCGCCGCAATCGACTTCGTCAAATGGCTCACCGCGCCCGAACAGGTCAAGGCGTTCTCGCTGGGGACCGGTGACCTGCCGACGCGCACGTCGGTGGGTCGGGATCCGGCCGTGCTGAAGGCGCTCGACGAGAAGGTGCCCGGGTCGGCGACGTTCGTCGAGAACCTGAACAACGTCGAGAAGGTGCGACCCACCGTCGAGCAGTATCCCGACGTGTCAGAGGCGTTGGGCCAGGCCATCGTTGCCGTCATGCTCGGCAAGGAGCAGCCCGCCGCTGCGCTCGACGCCGCTGCGCAGGCGGCCGACGCCGCCCTGGCCGGCAAGTAGGGGTGACCGTGTTGCGTCGCAGCGAGCACGTCGCCGGGTGGGCGCTGGCGAGCCCGGCCGTGGTGCTCATCGGCATCTTCGGATTGCTGCCGGTGCTGATGTCGTTGCAACTGTCGTTCCAGCACTCGGACCTGCTGACGCCGCGGACGCCGTGGGTGGGCCTGGAGAACTACCGCAAGCTGGCCGACGACCCGGTGTTCCTGGAAGCCGTCAAGCACACCATCGTGTTCACCGCACTGTTCGTGCCGGGCACCATGCTGGTGGGCCTGCTGGTGGCGTCGGCCATGAACCGGCCGCTGCGGTTCATCTCGTTCTATCGCACCGCCGCGTACGTGACCATGGCGGTGTCCACGATCTCGCAGGGCATCATCTTCCTGTGGCTCACCGATCGGGACTACGGCCTGGTGAATGCCGCGCTCAACGCGGTGGGCATCGAGTCGCAACCGTTCCTGGCCTCACCGTCGCAGGCGCTGTACGTCATCGTGGCCATCACCATCTGGGGATGGACGGGCTTCGCGGTGATCGTGTACCTTGCTGCGCTGCAGGGCGTTCCGCCAGAACTGCACGAGGCGGCCGCCATCGACGGCGCCGGACCGTTCACCCGGTTTCGCACCATCACCGTGCCGCTGCTGGCCCCGGCGAACCTGTTCCTGGTGGTGTGGTTGACCATCAACGCGCTGCAGCTGTTCGACGAGGTGTACGCGACCACCCGGGGTGGGCCGCTACGCGCCACCACCGTCATCGTCTACTACCTGTGGGACCGGGCGTTCGTGCACTTCGACGCGGGCTATGCCGCGGCCATGGCCTACGCCCTGTTCGTCGTCATCCTGATCGTCACGGCGGTGCAGTTCCGCCTCGGCAGGAAGTACTCGCACCTCTCATGACCCACCTCACCACCCACCTCGACGACGGGCCCACGGTCGCGGCGGCGAACGCCGACGGCCAACCGCCGCAACGACGGCCGCGCCGTCGACGGCGGTTGCCGTTCAGTCCCTGGCACCTGGTGCTCATCCCGCTGTCGTTCGTCCTGCTGGTCCCACTGCTGTGGATGCTCGTCACGTCACTGCAGACCGAGGGCGAGGCAAACCGGTTCCCGCCCAAGCTGTTGCCCGAGACGCCCCGGTTCGAGAACTACGCCGAAGCGTGGGCGGCCGCACCGTTCGGGCACTTCTTCGCCAACAGCGCGATGGTGACCCTGGTGGTGTTGGTGAGCAACCTGCTGGTGTGCAGCCTCGCCGGCTACGCCTTCGCCCGCATCCGGTTCCTGGGGCGCGGCGTGCTGTTCGTGACGCTGATGGCCACGCTCATGGTGCCGTTCCAAGTCACCATGATCCCGGTCTTCCTGATCGTGAAGTGGTTCGGCGACAACGTGTGGGAAGGGCTGGGCATCAACCACATCGGTGCGCTGATGCTGCCCAACCTCGCCACCGCGTTCGGCATCTTCTTCCTGCGACAGTTCTTCCTGACCGTCCCCGTCGAGTTGGAGGAGGCCGCCCGCGTCGACGGCACCTCGCGGCTGGGCGTGCTGTTCAAGATCGTCCTGCCGCTGTCGCTGCCCGCGCTGTCGACGCTGGCCGCACTCACGGTACTGACGTCCTGGAACGACTTCCTGTGGCCGCTCATCGTCATCACCGCCCAGGACCAGATGACGGTTCCGTTGGGGCTGAGCTACTTCCAGGGCGCCCACCGCGTGAAGTGGCCGCTGTTGATGGCGGCCAACGTCATGAGCCTGCTGCCGATGCTGCTCGTCTTCCTGGGCGCCCAGAAGTATTTCGTGCAGTCGGTGGCCAGCACCGGATTGAAGGGATGACACGGTGGCACGAGTAGAGTTCGACGAGGTGACGCGGCGCCATCCCGGCGGGGTGACGGCACTCAAGGGGTTGAACCTCACCATCGCCGACGGCGAGTTCCTGATCCTGGTAGGCCCATCGGGCTGCGGCAAGAGCACGGCGCTGCGTCTGCTCGCCGGACTCGACGAGCCGACCTCGGGAACGATCCGCATCGGTGGCGCCGTGGTCAACGGTGTCTCCCCGGGCGACCGCGACATCGCGATGGTGTTCCAGAACTACGCGCTGTACCCGCACATGTCGGTCTACCGCAACCTGGCCTACGGCCTTCGGCAGCGCCGCACCCCGCGGGCCGAAGCCGATCAGCGGGTCCGCGCGACCGCCGAACTCCTGCAGATCACCGAACTGCTGGACCGCAAGCCCGGGCAACTCTCCGGCGGGCAACGGCAGCGCGTGGCCATGGGACGCGCCCTGGTGCGGCGACCGCAGGCCTTCCTGCTCGACGAGCCGCTGTCCAACCTCGACGCCAAGTTGCGCAACCAGGTGCGCGGCGACCTCAAGCGGTTGCACCGCGAGCTGCCCGTCACGTCGATCTACGTCACCCACGACCAGGTCGAGGCAATGACACTGGGGGACCGGCTGTGCGTGATGTCCCAAGGCGAGGTACAGCAGATCGGCAGCGTCGACGACGTCTACGCCCGGCCCGCCAACACGTTCGTGGCGGCGTTCATGGGCAGTCCACCGATGAACCTGATGCCGGGCGTGGTGCGCGACGGCGTGCTGTCGATCGGCGGTGCCGCCGTGCACGCACTCGAGATCGGCGACGGCCCGGTCACCGTGGGCGGCAGGCCCGAGCACCTGCGTCTGGACTCCGCGCAGGCCGACGGGACGATCCCGGCCCGGGTCGACTTCGTCGAACCGCTCGGCAGCCACGCCCTGGTGACCACCGTCGTCGACGGCACCGACACCCGCGTCATCGTGCAGGCGCCCGCCGCAACGGATCTCGACGCCGGCACGCGGGTCGGCCTGACGCTGCCACCCGAACACACGTACCTCTTCGACGCCGACGGCGGTGCGGCCCTACCGGTCGGCGCCGGCTCCCTGGTCAGCTCCCGAGGTGCACCCGCACCCCACCCTGCCGGAGCTGTGCGAAGCCGTAGCTGAAGTCACCACGACGTCCGATGGACACCACGTAACGCTCCTGGCCCTCGGTGACGGGGAAGGAGAACGCGAACGTGCAGTGGGCCGCGTCGCCGGTGCCGGGGCCCAACGTCGTGGATGCCAGCACCTCTCCCGTGCCGCTCTTGACCGTGACCGGCGTCGCCGGACCCACGTCGGAGTAGCCGTTCTCGCCGTGACAGGAGTGGCCGTCCGCGGCGATGACGTCGACGCCCTGACTGTCGTCCACCACGAACTCGCCTGACACGGTGGCGGTTTCGAGAACGCGGAAGCCGTCGGTGAACGTCGGGCAGAAGGCCTTGACGGCCACTTCGTCGGCCGGCACGCCCTGCTGTGGTTCACCGTCCTCGAGTCGGCGGCACACCTGGTGACCGTGGGCGACGGCGTTGGCGTCGGAGCTGAACTGGTCGGTCAGGCCGGCATCGCGCAGTGCGGCCAGATAACCCGCCTCCGGCGGGATCGCAGGCGGGCCGTGCTGATCACGCAGCAGCGCCCACGCGATGCCCGCGGCGAGTACCAGCACCATGCAGGCCAGGCCGCTGCCGAACCACGTCGACCGGATGCCCGTGCGCGAGCTGGACACCCGGACGTAGCGCGGCAGCATGGCACCACCGGTCGCGTCGTCGAACTGGCGGCGGCCGTTGCGCACCCGGTTGGTCGGGCGATCGGTGACGTAGTAGCGACCCTCGAAGCGCGCGGTGGGATCCGGACGCCACCCGGTGGCCGCGGCGGCGTGCGCGGCGCACCGCAGGCAGTCACCACTCCTGTCGACGCGACCCCCGCAGTACCGGCACGCCATGTCCCCTCGCCCCGTCATCCGTGCGCGGGCACCCCACCCGCGCGTCGACCCGTTCCATCATCACACCGGGGTCGTCGACGCTGCGCGGATCCACGTGACTGTGGCAGGCTGATCGACCATGTCGGAGATCGAGGGCGGCCAGATCACCCGCCTGCTGCCGATACTGCTCGCGGCAGGCGTGACGCTGGGCGGATGTGCCGCGCTCGACAACGACGCATCCACCGCACCCACCGTCGGCGGCACCAAGACGACGGTGGCCACGCCGCGCACGACGGCCACCGCGCCACCGCCCACCCCGTTGCCCACGGCTACCGAGGTGCCCCCGATCGGCGACGTCTCGCTGGAGCTGAAGAGCCGCGGGGACGTGGGCGAGATCATCGTCGACGGCACCGGCCGGACGCTCTACGTGTTCTCCCGCGACCAGCAGAACACGCCGACGTGCTACGACGCCTGCGCGCTGACGTGGCAGCCGCTGCTGGCCAAGGGTTCGCCCGTCAGCGGGCACGGACTGGACGCGGCGGCGGGCAAGACCGTCGAGCGCCGCGGCGGCGGCAAGCAGGTCACCTACAGGGGGCAACCGCTCTACACCTACGCGGGTGATCCCGACGACCGGTCGGCGAACGGCCAGGGCCTCGACCTCTTCGGCGGGCAGTGGCACGTGCTCGCCTCCGACGGCAGACCGCTGGCCTGACGCCGACCGCGCGGCACTCCCCGGGCGTGCGATGATCTTTACGCAAGCGTCCATTAATCGGGAGGAAGCGGTGAAGACTGCACACGCTACGCGGGCGGCCGTGGTCGCGTTGACGGCAGCAGCAGCTGCCGGCCTCTCACCGGCCGGTCCCGCCGCCGCCGACACCGCCGGCTACCTCCGGGAACTCGGTCCGCGATACGCCTTTTTGACCAGCGACCAACTGCTGCGCGCCGGCCAGGTGGTGTGTGCGGCCAGCGGCCGCGGCATCCCGTCGTCGGACACCGTCGCGACGCTGCAGCGTGACTTCGGCATCACCGTGCCCGCGGCCGCCGACATCATCGCCACCGCGAACACGGAACTGGGCTGCTGACCGCCTAACCCGTGTCCTCGCTCGACGCCGAGTTGGGGCCGGCCCCGTGGTGTGCGAGGGCGCCGGTGTTGTCGGTGAGGTGATCGAGGATCCCGGTGATCTCGAGGATCCGATCCAGATGCGCGGGTCGCTGGTCGAGGTGCAGGTGCACCCCCGCCAACGACGCCTGCCGGCGTACCTGCAGCAGGCCGGACAGGCCCGCGGAATCGCAGAACGACAAATCGGCGAAGTCGAGGCGGAGTTCCCGCAGGCGCGGGGCGCCCGAGAGCACGTGCGTTGCCGTGCGCACGAACTCGTCGGTGTTGAGGTGATCCAGATCCCCGGCGACGCGAAGGGTCGCCGAGCGGGGCGTCGTGTCCATCGTCATAGTCAGTTTCATGCGCGCTGTTCGGTCTTGGTGTCGTGGGCGGATAGGGCGGTACGTGCGGACTGCACGATGCGCTGGGTGCGTGGGAAGTCCCTGAGGAGGTCGCCCAGTACGTCCAGCGCGGAGTGAAGCGAGGTGGCCGGAACGCCGCGGGCGGCGAGGATCTCGGCGGTCCAGGTGACGAAGCCGGTGAACAGTTCGTCGTCGTCGGTGTAGAGCGCGGTGCCCAGGAAGTCGACGATGTGCGCGACGTCCTCGACGGTGTGCTGGCGCTGCAGGTCGTCGTAGTCCCGCATGGCCGGGTAGCGGTCCTCCAGCGCCGCCACGGTGTCGCGCACCAACTGCACCGCGTTCCCGCCGACCATCGTGTACTCCTGGTCGGCGAGGTGCGGCAGGTCGTCGATCGGTTGGTGCGTGGCCACGGTGTCCGGCCGCGTGAAGCCCCGCCCCAGCCAGTCGGCGGCGCTGCGGGCATCGGGGGCCCAGCCGTCGGCGCCGAGCAGTCGGGCGTACCGGCCGTCCACGCCGAACGCGGCACCGCCGGCCAACACGGCGACGCCGGCGGCCTGGCAGGCGGTGATGGCGGCGTGCGCGGTGGGCAGGTGGGTCGGGATGGAACACGACAGCGCGACGGCGTCGGGGCCGTGCTGATGCAGGTGCGCGATGAGGTGCGGGGTGGGGACCTGCGCCCCCAGGAAGTCGACGTCCCAGCCCCGCAGGCGCAGCACCTCGGCGAGCAGGCGGGCGGGCAGGGCGTGCCACTCGCCGTCGACGCAGGCCACCGTCACGCGGCCGGCCGTCGGCGCGGGCCTGCCGTCCGGGTGATGGGCCAGAGCGGCGATGACCCGGTCGTTGATGGCGGTCGCCGCATGCTCCTGGGCAACCGTGATGCGGTTGGCGGCCCACTCCGTGCCCACCCGACGCTGGGTCGGCGCGATGACCTCGAGCAGCACGTCCTCGGAGGTCATGCCCGCGTCGAGCGCCCCGAACGCGGCGGCGACCGCGGCGTACTCGTCGCGCTCCACCACCGCCTCCCAGAGACGTTCGCGCGCCACGGCGGTCCGCGGTTCGGTGTCCACGACCTGGTTGGTCACCCGGTGTACCTACCCGGCGTCCGACCGTCCACGGCGCTCAGCAGGCGACGCCGCGGTGCGGTGATCGCCACCACGGCCATGTCGTCGTGGGCGCGTCGGCCCACCCACTGCGAGGCCAGCATCATGACGCGTTCCACGACGGCCTCGGCCGGCATGCCTGCGCATTCGGTCAGCGCGGTCTGCAACCGCGGCTCCCCGAACATTCCGTCGCCGAGTGGGCCGCCGCGCGCCTCGGTGATGCCGTCGGTGTACAGCAGGCACGTCTCGCCCGCGGCGAGCGACGTCTCGAACGTCGTCGACCGCACCTCGGGCAGCACGCCCACCAACTGGCCGCGCGTATCGGCCTCCTCGACGGTGCCGTCGTTGCGCACGATCAACGGCGGCATGTGTCCGGCACTGGTGAGCCGCAGGTCGACGCGGCCGTCGCGGCTGATCACCGATGCCAGCACCAGCGTCGTGAACCGGGTGTGATGCGACGACAGCAGCGCGCTGTTCAGCAGGGTGAGCACGCCGGAGTGATCCTCGGCCAGGGGCGCCAGTGCCTGCAGCGTGTTGCGGATCTTGCCGGTGAGCACCGCCGCTTCGAGGCCCTTGTTGCACACGTCGCCCAGCACGATGAGCGTCTCGTCGTCCGGCGTCGCGGCGGGGTGCACGTCGTAGAAGTCGCCACCGATGAGTTCGTGATCCTCGGAGGCGCGGTAGCCGCCGGCGAGTTCGAAGCCGTGCACGCGGTGCAGCTGCGGGGGGAGCAGTTCGGCCATCAGCGTGCGCGTGATCGACCCCTGCTCGGCGTAGAGGCGGGCGGCCGACAGCGCGGCGCCGGCGCGTGCGGCGAACAGGCGGGCGAACAACTCCTCACCCTCGCTGAACGCCATGTGCGGCGTACGACGGAGCAGCACGAGCGCGCCCGCGGGCACCCCGTGGCCGGGCAGCGGGGTGATGGCGACCGAGCCCACGGTGCCGGCGACGTCCGCCGGCACCAGCCACTCCGGCAGCGTGTCCGGATCGATCCACCGCGACGGGACCGGCGGGAACCCGCGCAGGGCCTCGGCCAGACCGGCGACGGTCGACGGATCCACCTCGATGGTGCCGTGCTCGACGTCGCCGTCGGGTCCGCTGCACACCACGGGGAGCGTGCCGCCGCGGCCGGGCGCCACCACGATGGCCGCGTCCGCCAGATGCCGGGCCGCCATCCGCACGATGGCCTCCATGCAGCGGTCGACGTTGAGCGACGCCATCAGCACCGCCGACGCCTCGTCGAGGAACGTGGCACGCTCGCGCTCGCGGATCAACGCGTCCTGTGCGTCCCGCAGCAGTACGTCGGTGTCCTCGATGAGCCACCACGCCACGTCGCCGCTGGGCAACGCGGTGGGGCGAGCGTCGACGTCGTGGTCGGCGACGGCCCCGGAGGCCGTCGCGAACTCCGCATCGGGCGCCACGCAGCGGTCGTGAGCACCGGCCAGCCACGGTGGAACCGACTCGTGCAGTGTGGTCCCCGGAGCGGCATCGGGCAGCATCGATCTGGCCGACGTGCTCGACGCGCGGATGACACCACTGCGGTCGACGACGAGCACGGGGTGTGGAACCGTGGTCCAAGCGGCGCCGACGCGGTCGTCGACGACGACGGGTGCGTCCTCGCGCATCTCTGCCTCCTCGGACGGAACGTCCACGCGATCCGTCATCTGGTAGGCGTGCCCGCACTTCTCTTTACAGGTCAGCCCGGCGATCGCCTCGGACGGCGACGCCAATCGCTTCAGTCTATTACCCATTGCCGCGAATGGCCACGCGCCCCGGCAAAGGCTCCCGGCGACGCCGCGCCCGTTCAGCGCCTGCGGGGCGGGGTGGGCGCCGGCGGCCGTCTCGCCGGATGCGGGTGGTGGAACGGCCGGGTGGGCGATTCGGCCAACCCGCCGGCCAGCGGTCCGCGCATGCGCATGGTGGGTGCGGTCTCGACCGGAGCGGGCGGCGGCCCGAGCTTGGGGCGTACCACCTCCTGGTCGCGGTCCATCAGGATGCCACGGGCGATGCGCTCCAATGCGCCCTGCACCTGGAGGCGGTCCAGCTGACCGTCGAATTCTCCTGAGCTGGAAAGGGATTCGGTGATCCACCCGGCGATCACGTCGCGAGCCGCGCTGACCTCGAGCGCGCCGGAGGGCGTCAGGACGAACCGATCGCCGACGCGCTGGGCGAAGCCGTTGGCGACCACGCGGGCGAACGCAGGCTCGAGGATCTGACGGGGGATGCGCCGTTGATCGGCGACCGTGTCGATGCTCGCCGCACCCGCGAGCTGCGCGTGGTTGTAGATCTGGATGAGCGTCCACAGACTCGCACCGTCGAGCCGGCCCCGGCGGGCCCGCACCAGCGCATCGAGGTCGATGCCTCCGCTCCGGGCCAGCAACCGGCCGACCGCGATCTCCAGCAGCTTCTCCGGCGACTCGGTGGTGGGCATCCCGAACGCCTCGCCCATGTCGGTGCTACCGCTGGCCGCGGTGTCGCGGAGGGGCACCTGCTTGAGGAACAGGGCCAAGACGAAGCCCACGACGGCGACCGGTGCGGCGAACAGGAATACCTGGCTCAGGGCGTCGGCGTACGCGCCGACGATGGGTGCCGCAACCTGTGCGGGCAGCCGATGCAGCGCCTGCGGCGACGTCGCCGCCTCCGGCGGAGCGCCGCTGGCCAGCATGGCGGCGGGCAGCCGGTCGTCGAGGAAGTTGGAGAACAGCGAGCCGAAGATCGCCGCACCGAACGAGCTGCCGATGGTGCGGAAGAACGTCACCCCCGACGTGGCCACCCCCAGGTCCGAGAAGTCCACGGTGTTCTGCACCACCAGGACGAGCACCTGCATGCTGAGGCCGATGCCTGCGCCCAGTACCAGCAGGTAGAGCGACTGGAGCAGCGTCGACGTGCCCGGCTCCAGCTGAGCCAGCAGCACGAAGCCCACCGCCATGATCGCGGTACCGGCGATGGGGAAGATCTTGTACCTGCCGGTGCGGCCGACGATGACACCGCTGCTGAGCGAGGTGGCGAGCAGACCCGCCACCATGGGCAGCGTCCGCAATCCCGACTCGGTGGCGGAGACGCCGTCGACGAATTGCATGAACGTCGGCAAGAAGGTCAGGGCGCCCAGCATCGCGAACCCGACGACGAACGACAGCACGCAGCAGACTGCGAACACGGGGTTGGAGAACAGCCGGATGGGCAGGATGGGTTCGGCGGCGCGACGTTCGACGGCGACGAATGCGGCCAGCGCCGCCACCGATGCCACGAACAGGCCGATGATCATCGGCGAGGCCCACGCGTACGTGGTACCGCCCCAGCTGGTCGCGAGTGTCAGACCGGCGGCCCCGGCACCGATCAGCACGATGCCCGCGTAGTCCAGGACCGGCCGCGCGGTGCGCCCCAGTTCGGGGATCGCCACCGCCGCGATGCCGACGACCACGACCGCGATCGGCACGTTGATCCAGAACGCCCAGCGCCAACTGGCGTGATCGGTGAACAACCCGCCCAGCAGCGGCCCCACCACCGTCGTCACGCCGAACACCGCGCCCAGCGCGCCCTGGTAGCGCCCGCGTTCCCGCAGCGGGATCACCTCGCCGATGACGGCGACCGCGGTCACCGTGATCGCGCCGCCGCCGAGGCCCTGCAGCGCGCGCGCCGCCACCAGCATCTCCATGCTGTGGGCGAGACCGCACAGCACCGATCCGAGCAGGAACAGGATGATCGCCGCCTGGAAGACGCGCTTGCGGCCGAAGATGTCACCGAGCTTGCCCACGATCGCGGTGACGATCGTCGAGGCCAGCAGATAGCTGGTCACCACCCATGCCTGATGGCCGGCCCCACCGAGGTCGGCCACGACCGTCGGCAGCGCCGTCGCGACGATGGTCTGGTCCAGCGCAGCCAACAGCATGCCGAGGACCACGGCCAGGAAGACGAGGTTGCGCTGCCGCAGCGACATCTGCTCGACGGGCGACGGTCGCTCCGCCTGGGCGACGGGGGTGGTCATGGGCCTCCTCGGAAACGGACAACCCGTCTGGGATACCCGATTCGCCGCGGGCTACTCCAGCCGTGTCCGGCAGTAGTGCGCGAGCACCCGCACGTACGGCTCCAGGAGGGCCAGCTCCGTCGGGGGCCGGGCCGTACGGATGCGCGCGACGTGCCGCCGCGACCCGGTCCGGACCTGGACGACCAGCGTGGACCCGTCGTCGTCGACCTCAACGAGGTGCTCCGCCGTGGGCGGGGGTGCGCCGTCGGTGGGCGATCCGTCGGTGGGCAGGTCGTCCACCGACCAGTGCGTGGCGGCGGTGACGCGCGCGAGTGCGCCGGCCAGGATCGTCAGCGCGGCCCCGGCGTCGGCGGGGCCGCGCTCGTCGATGGCGGCCACGACGTCGGGTACCAGGTGGTCGAGTCCCCGCCTGCCGTAGCGGTCGTCGGTGCGCACCGGCGCCACCCCGAGCAGCGGCGCGCTGGTGCGCTTGGCCATCATCAGGGCGGCGTCGGCGGCGGCGAGTTGGTCGCGCCACGTCCCGGACCCCGACCACGGTGACGCCCCCCAGCCCAGCGTGAGGTCGGGACGCGGACCGGACCGCAGCAACCCCGCGACGTCGGCGATGTAGCGCTCGGCGTCCGCCATCGCCGATCGGGGCAGCACGACGCAGAACTCGTCGCCGCCGAGGCGGGCGACCATGGCGCCGTCGACGGTCGCCGCGACGGCGTGCAGTGCATCGGAGACCGAGCACAGCACGGCGTCGCCCGCGGGATGCCCGGCGCTGTCGTTGATCAGCTTGAACCCGTCGACGTCGCAGATCAGCATCACCGGAGCGGCGGTGGCCCACGCGATGGCGTCGAAGTACGCCTCCATGGCGCGGCGGTTCGCGGCGCCGGTCAGCGGATCCTGATGGGCGTGCCGCCACGCCGTGCTGAACAGCTCGGTGCGGCCCAGGGCGACGGCGGTCTGCGCGGCGACCGCCTGCAGCAGTTGGACGTCGTCGGCGCCGAAGCGGCGCGGGCCCACGCTCGTCGCCCACAGCTCGCCCCACATGGCGTCGCCGTGCATGATCGCCACCGCCACCTCGGCGTCCTTGCCGAGCCTGCGCAGCAGCGACACCGAGGCCGGATGTGCGTCGGGATCGTCGACGGCCGACGCGTACGGCAGGCCGTGCTGCAGCAGCCGGCAGACGTGCCGATCGCCGGTGATCGGATAGGTCTCGTCCAGCGGCCAGCGCTGTTCGCCGGGACCGAGGTCGCCGACGTTGATCAACGTTCGCAGGACGTCCTCGCCCCGCTCCCAGCGGCTGATCGACAGGGACGCGGCGCGCAGGCTGATGCAGGCCTCGTCGGCGATGACCTCGAGTGCCTCGTCGAAGTAGTTGGCACAGGACACCGCATGGGAGATCCGCAGCAGGCTGCGCAGGATCGGAAGGTCGTCGAACGGCTCCGTGTCCGGCGCCGTTCCGCCCGCCGCAGGCGGCGGCGGATACCCCTCCGCGGGCCGGGTCCGGCCCCGAAGCGTTCCCTCGGTCAAGCCCCCCACCTCATACGTCGTGATGCGTCTCCCCGGGTCGAGATCTTACGCGGTCGGGGCGGTGCTCGATGATCGGATCAATCGATGTGGGCGACAGCGGCTTTGGCGCCGTGCCCGGCGCCGCGTCCGGGCGGTGACCCGATAACGATTGGGCTCCCGATCGGTCACGACGCGCCTGCCACGAGGCGGCGCACCCCGTGGCCTACCTACGTTCGGAAGGTGCGTCGCCGAACCGCCCTCCAACTGCCTCTGCTCCTGGCCGCAGGGGCGGCGCTGGCCCCTGCCCCGACGGCTCCGGCGGCCCCGGCGGCACCCGCGCGCTGGACCGCCGACCAGGCCAACGCGTGGTATCGGGCGCAGGGCTGGTTGGTCGGTGCGAACTACGTGCCCGCGACCGCGAGCAACCAGATCGAGATGTTCCAGGCGGGCACCTACGACCCCCGGCGCATCGACGGTGAACTCCAGCTGGCGCGCCAGGTCGGGTTCAACACCATGCGGGTGTTCCTGCACGACCAGCTGTGGGCGCAGGATCGGGCGGGCTTCCTGCGGCGACTGGCGCAGTTCGTCGGCATCGCGGCCAGCCGCGGGATCAAGCCGATGTTCGTGTTCTTCGATTCGTGCTGGGACCCCCACCCGAAGCTGGGACCGCAGCGCGCGCCCACGCCAGGCGTGCACAACTCGGGCTGGGTGCAGAGTCCCGGCGCCGACCACGTCGACGATCCGAACTACCTGCCGGTGCTGCGCGACTACGTCACCGGCGTCATCGGCGCGTTCCGCACCGACCCCAGGGTCTTGGGCTGGGATCTGTGGAACGAGCCGGACAACCCGGCCAAGCAGTACCGCAGCACCGAGCGTGCGGACAAGCTGACGGTGGTGGGCAAACTGTTGCCGCAGGTGTTCGAGTGGGCCCGAGCGGTGAACCCGGCGCAACCGCTGACGAGCGGTGTCTGGCAGGGGTCCTGGAAGAACCCCGCCGATCGCAGTGCCATCGCGGCCACGCAGCTCGACAACTCCGACGTGATCACCTTCCACAGCTACGCCAAGCCCGACGACTTCGAGGAGCGGATCGACGAGCTGGCCCCGCTCGGCCGCCCCATCATCTGCACCGAGTACCTGGCGCGCGGGCAGGGCAGCACGATCGAGGGGATCCTGCCGATCGCCAAACGGCGCGGCGTCGGGGTCTACAACTGGGGCTTCGTCGCCGGCCGCACGCAGACCTACCTGCCCTGGGATTCCTGGGATCACCCGTACAAGGGGGCGCCGGACCCGTGGTTCCACGACCTGCTGCGTCCGGACGGCAGGGCCTATCGACCGGCCGAGATCCAGACCATCCAGACGCTCACCGGAAGCGGCGGCGCAGCCTGAGGTTTCGAACGTCTGTTCGCCCGGGTATGGGTGTCGGTGGAGGTGATCGCGATGACTGACCGCGACGACGTCGACCAGGCGCCGAACGAGAATCCCGAGAAGGACCCATCGGATTGGGTGACCGGGGACGAACCGATGACGGGTCCCCAGCGCAGCTATCTGCACACGCTGGCGCAGGAGGCCGGTAGGGAGGTGCCCGACGAGCTGACGAAGGCCGAGGCATCCACCCTGATCGACGAGCTGCAGGACACCACCGGGCGGGGCTGAGCCAAGGGTTCACCGGGTGGTCGGCGGCAGTTGGGCGTGCCACCCGGCGCCGCCGACGGTCGTGGAGCACCATCGTCGTCGTGGGCACTCGACGTAGGACCGCACCCGACGACGTTCCCGGCACCGGCATTCCCGCCCAGTTGGCCGGGTACATGACGATGGCCGAACGGTACGACTGGCACCGGCAGTACGTGCGGCGCCACCGGGTGTCGCGGCGGACGTTCCTCACCGCCTCGGCAGCGCTGGCCGCCATCGCCGGCGTCGGCACGTCCCCGTTCGGTCGTCGCGCGTACGCCGCCGACGCGCCGCTGGAGGTCGCCAACCGGCGCGTCGGGTTCGGGCCGGACGCAGCACGTCAGCTCCGGATGTCGGCGCAGCTGTCCCGGAATCCCGGCGCGGCCAAGGTGTTCCTGGACCACGGGCCCACGCCGGCGCTGGGCGCCACCGTGGAGGCCGAGGTGCGCAACCTGGTCACGCAGCTCCCCGACACCGGCGGGGGCGTGCTGGGGGCCGAACAGTTCTACGTGCACGCCCCCGTCGACGGGTTGGCCGGCCGTACTCCGCACTTCTATCGGTGGCGCACCGCCGACGGCTACACCACGGAGGTGACCTCGGCGGCCACGGCCATGCCCAGCACGCGCGCGGACCTGAGGCCGTTCCGGTTCACGATGCTCGGCGATCAGGGCACCGACGAAACACCTTCTCAGCCGCCGGGTTTGAGACCCGGTGACTACGACGACGCGTACTACGAGCCCGGCGACGACCCCGGCGTGCGACACGCGTCCAACGTGCTGAACCAGATCGTCGCCTCGCGGCCGGACTTCCACGTCCTGGCCGGTGACATCGCCTACGCGGACACCTCGGGGGCGGGCAAGCCGGGGACGTTCGTGCCGGGAAGGTCCCAGGCGCCCAGGGGTTTCGACCGCTTCAACCCCTACGTGTGGGACGTGTATTTCAATGCGATCGAACGTAGCGCGGCAGGCACACCCTGGATGTTCGCCACCGGGAACCACGACATGGAGGCCGCGTACCCGGTGCACGGCTACGGTGGCCACCTTGCGCGCCTGGACTTTCCCGGAAATGGGCCGAAGAACTGCCCTTCGGTGTACTCGTTCACCTACGGCAACGTCGCGGTGCTGTCGCTGGACGCCAACGACGTCAGCTACGAGATCACCGCCAACACCGGGTATTCCGCGGGTGCGCAGAACGATTGGGTGCAGCGCACGCTGGCGGCCCACCGGGCGGATCCGAACGTGGACTTCATCGTCTGCTTCTTCCACCACTGTGCGTACTCGACCACGGACGCACACGCCAGCGACGGGGGCGTGCGCGCGGCGTGGGCCGACCTGTTCGACCGCCATCGCGTGGACCTGGTACTGCAAGGCCACAATCACGTGTTCGAGCGCACCGACCCGGTGCGCGGCGGCAGTCCGACGCGAATCGCCGCCGACAACGACGTGGTGTACCCCGAGACCGACGGCACCGTCTACTACACGGTGGGCTCGGGTGGCCGGCCGCGGTACGGCTTCCAGCCGGGTGAGCTGCAGAGCTACCGCGGCCACCAGATCGAGGACACCTACGTCCCGAACAGTTACGTCTGGGACGCCCACGGAGACAAGCAACCCGAGGGCGTGGCCTGGTCGCGCGTACGGTTCCGCGACTATGCGTTCCTCCGCGTCGACGTCCGCCCCGGCCGGCTGATGAGCGAGATGGACGTGGTCGCCGTCGACGAGTACGGCACCGAGATCGACAAGCTCACCTACCGTCGCCAGGTGGGGGCGTGACTCGCGGACCTGGTGTAGCCGCGCGCCACGCGGGTAGTCCTGCCGGCGACCGATTCGACAGGCTGGAGGACGACATGGCAAGTGGTGTGGCAACGGTATGGGTGCCGGTCGACGACATGGCCCGCGCGGTGAAGTTCTACGGCGAGGTATTGGGGATCCCCGTCAAGAACGAGGGCGAGGACTGGACCGAATTGAACGCCGGCGGGGTCACCATCGGGCTCAACGCTCGGGAGGGCACCCACCGCGGCGGCAGCACCGGTGGCGCGGTGCTGACCTTCCACCCCGACGGGGATCTGTTCGACGAGGTGGTGCGGCTGACCGACGCCGGGGTGGAGTTCGCCGGGGACGTGGCCCAGCACCCGTGGGGCAAGATCGCCACGTTCAAGGACACCGAGGGCAACGACCTGCAGTTGTTCGAGGGCCCGAGCGAATAGTCGGCGGCTCAGCTGGGCCAGGGCTGCTCGTTGCGCTCGCGGCGCGCGAGTTCTGCGGCGCGGTCCCTGGCCCAGAAGTCCTCGAAACGCTGTCCCGGACGAGCGCCGGGCACACGATCGAGCAACGTGCTCAACCATCTTGGAGGCGTGGCCGGGTCGTATTGCGGGACGACGGTTCCCAGCGCGAACAGCGAGCGCAGGACGACGAAGGTTCCGAAGAACGCTGCCGATGCCTCGGTCAGCGCGATGCCGACGAAGCCGACGAGGATCGTCACGTGCACGACGATCACCCGCCCCACGCCACGCGTGGCCATCTCCTCGACCGCACCGAACGTCCACCGGCGCAGGCTCGTCAGGTCGAGGAGGAAGTCCACGACCAGAAACGCCAGCACGGCGGCGCATCCCGCGCCAACGCCGCGCCAGTCGACGGTGGCGAGATCGGCAACGCGGTTCTGCCGCAGTAGCACCAGCACCGCGCCGAGGAAGACGGCGTGGGCGGCAGAGAAGCTCAGGGCGACGAGCAAGAAGCCCGAGACGAACGTAGTTCGCCGGGAGCGATCCTCTCGCGCGCGGTAGTCGAAGTGGCCGCGACGGGGATTCCACCGGCGGTGCAGCATCGCGCGCCCGGCGACCAGCAGGCACCCCGCGACGGTCTCGAACCAGTAGACGACCAGGGTGGTGGCGCCCGACCAGTCGCCGACGAACCAGCCGACCAGGGGAACGGCGACGACGCCGAGTGCGGCCGTCACGTGCCACGGCCGAGAGGCCGTCGGGCGGTCTCCGCCCTTGGTCGCGTCGTCGGTCATCGCACCACCTCTGCGGGCATTGTGGCACCACCGGCACGCGCCGTGCGCCGAAGTGGTTAGATCGTCTTATCTGATCGGCCATGCAGAGGAGTGCGAGCGCATGAGGAACCGTCGACCGCAGAGGTTGTGGAGATCTGCCGTTGCCACCTTCGCCATCGCGGGCGGGTTGGCCACGGGCGTGCTGAGCGCCGCCGCGGCGCACGCCGAGCCCGCGCCGCCGCCGTGGCCCCCGGGCTACCCGGCCGGTGACCCGCCGCCCCCCAACGCGCCGAAGAAGCCGCCGCAGCCCCGGTGGGCTCCGAACACGCCGGTCGTCTGGGAGCAGCTCGGCTATCGCTGGGGCATGTGGATCAACGGTTCCTTCCTGCCGCTGTACTGAGGTTTCAGCCGGCCATCCGTCTCCCGCGGAGGCGGCTTGACGTGTCCGAAAGTTTCGGTGGCACAGGCGTACTCGGCAACCGGCACGGAGTCGCCGGGCGACGCGCGGCGTGACCTGCGCGACTAGTGGTCACCGAACGCAGTGGCTACACTCGGACGCGCCGTAGGGCAGGGGCGCGTCTCAGGACGACGACGCGCCGCAGTAGACGTCGTGGGTCGGTTCTGCGCAGGGACGTGTCATCGTCGCGCGCCGATGTGGGGCGACGTCGGCGATGGTCCGCGGTGTGCATTCAGCAGCCGAGCCGCAGAGGATCGACACTTGCCACGCATCCCCACGCAGACCACCGCCTCCGAGATCAAGACCGGCCTGCACCGCCGCACCGCTTTGAAGCTACCGGTGCTCCTCACCGCGGCCGCGGGCCTGTCGACCATGCCGGTGGCATCGGCGAAGTCCACTCGGTGGTCGGAGGATCGCGCCGCCCGCTGGTATCGCGAACACGGCTGGGTGGTCGGGGCGAACTTCATCCCCTCCAACGCCGTCAACCAGTTCGAGATGTTCCAGCCGGACACCTACGACCCCAAGCGCATCGACACCGAGCTGCGCATGGCGCGCCGCGTCGGGCTCAACGCGGTGCGCGTATTCCTCCACGACCAGCTGTGGCTGCAGGACCGGGCGGGCTTCCACCGGCGGCTGGCCCAGTTCGTCGCCATCGCCGCGCGGCATCGCATCAAGCCGTTGTTCGTCTTCTTCGACTCGTGCTGGGACCCGCACCCCAAGCTGGGGCGCCAGGCCGCGCCACGCGCCGGGATCCACAACTCGCGGTGGGTGCAGAGTCCCGGTGCCGAGCGCCTCGACGATCGTTACTACCGGCAGGTCATGCAGGACTACGTCACCGCGGTGATGACCCAATTCCGGTACGACGAACGGGTGTTGGGCTGGGACCTGTGGAACGAACCGGACAACCCGGCGCCTCAGTACCGCGCCGTCGAACGCTCCGACAAGATCGACCTGGTGGCCACGCTGCTGCCCCAGGTGTTCCGGTGGGCCCGCTCGATCAACGCCATCCAGCCCCTCACCAGCGGGGTGTGGGACGGGCCGTGGGGAGATCCGGCGACCCGCAGCGAGATGGTGCGCATCCAACTCGACAACTCCGACGTGGTGACGTTCCACAGTTACGCCAACCCCGCCGAGTTCGAGAGCCGGCTCGCCGAGCTGGCCCCGCAACGCAGGCCCATGATGTGCACCGAATACCTGGCACGCACCCTGGACAGCACCGTGGCCGGCATCCTGCCAGTGGCGAAGCGGCGCAACGTGGGAGCGTTCAGCTGGGGCTTCGTGGCCGGCAAGACGCAAACGTACCTGCCGTGGGACTCCTGGGAGCGGCCCTACCTCGACCCGCCCCAGGAGTGGTTCCACGACCTGCTCCTCCCCGACGGGCAGCCCTACCGGGTCGACGAGGCGCAGACGATCCGTCGCCTCACCGGGCCGCCGGTGCCGAAGTGACCGGCTACCCGGCGGCCTGCGCCATGGGCTGCGGTGCGGGAGCCGGCTTGGGAGCAGTGCCGCCGGCGGGGAGCTTGCCGACGACGTAGTCGGCCGCCTGATCGGTGAGTCCGCGGGCGATGTAGGAGCCGTGGGCACCGTTGTCACCGCCGGTGGGCGAGCACACCGGATCCTCGGGGATGCACACGTCGGTGGTCTTGGCCGCGTAGCGCGAGCCGACCGTGATCGGGGGTGCGCCGGTGTAGATCATCTGCAGGAACCCGCTGGACGGCTTGCCGAACAGCGCGACGGCGGCGACGTGATCGGACACCTCCGGCGGCATGGGTCCCGTGATGCCCGCGGGTGGGGTCCACCCGTCGGGCACCTTGTCGGCGGTGATGTAGGCCGCGACCGCCGCGCCCTGCGAGTAGCCACCCAGCACCACCTTGGTGTTCGGACATTGCGCGGCCGTGGCGCGCACCTCGTTGCTGGCGTCGATGACACCGTCGGCTGCGGTCGCGAAGTCCAGCGAGGCGGGGTAGTTCACGGCGTAGACGTCGACCGACTTCTCGGGTGCGCGCGCCCGCAACGCGTCGACGAACGCCTGGCCCGTGGCGCCCACGCCCGCGGGTTCGAACGTGCCGCGGGCGAACACCACCCGGACGTCCGGGCAGGGCGCCGCGGCCGGAGCCGGCGGGCCGGGGGGTGGCGCGGGTTCCGCTCCCGCCGCGGGTGAGCCGACGAGCGCCGCCCCCGCCACCGTCATCGCCACTGGTGCTACCGCCAACCAACGTGCCAACGTCATCTTCTCGACCCAATCCATCTCAACGTTGCGTATCCGGCATCTCCTCGGGCGTCGTTGCCCCGAAGGACGGTCAGCGGTTACCCGGGTCGGCCACCGCCAAACCGCAATTGCTTAGATCGTATCGGTATTTTTCCGGGCGCGGCGGCGCGGTCGATGTCCCACCAGCTCAGCACGGTGATCGGGTGCGCATCCGAGGGTCGGGCGGCAGTGTCGCGCCGACGTCGCGCCGACGGCCGTGCAGGTGTCCCGGGCCGTTATGGTGGCCCGTGGTGAAGGAGGTCGCGATGGACGGGCGGCAATTCTGGGACGACGCGACCGCACACGTGGTGCGGTACGGGGCGGCGTTCGTGCCGAGGATCATCGAGCGGGCCCGGGGGTGCTACGTCTACGACGACGCGGGTGCGGCGATCCTGGACTTCACCTCGGGTCAGATGAGTGCGGTGCTGGGACACGCGCACCCCGACGTGGTGGCCACGGTGTCGGAGGCGATCGCCACGCTCGACCACACCTACAGCGGCATGCTGACGCCCCCGGTGGTCGAGGTGTCGCGGATGCTCGCCGAGACCTTGCCCGCCGAGCTGTCCAAGGTGTTGCTGCTCACCACGGGCGCGGAGTCCAACGAGGCGGCCATCAAGATGGCCAAGCTCTACACCGGCAAGTTCGAGATCGTCTCGTTCGACCGGTCCTGGCACGGCATGACGTCGGGTGCGGCGTCGGCGACGTTCAGCGCGGGTCGCCGCGGCCACGGTCCGCCCATGCCGGGCAACCTGGTGCTGCCCACGCCGAACGCCTACCGCTCGCCGTTCCGCCGTCCCGACGGCAGTCACGACTGGGAGGCCGAACTGGAGTACGGCTTCGCCGGCGTCGACGCGCAGTCGTGCGGCAGCCTGGCGGCGTGCCTCGTCGAGCCCATCCTGTCCTCGGGAGGCATCGGTCGAGCTGCCCGTCGGATACCTGCGCCGGCTGCGCGAGCTGTGCACCGAACGCGGCATGCTGTTGATCCTCGACGAGGCGCAGACCGGGCTGGGACGGACCGGCTCGATGTATGCCTTCGAGCGCGACGGCGTGACGCCCGACCTGCTGACCCTCTCCAAGACGTTGGGAGCGGGCCTGCCCGTGGCCGCCGTGGTGACCAGCGAGGAGATCGAATCCCGCTGTCACGAACGGGGTTTCCTGTTCTTCACCACTCACGTGTCCGATCCGCTGGCTGCCGCGGTGGCGCGCACGGTGCTCACCGTGGTGCAGCGCGACGGCCTGGTGGCCCGGGCCGCCGCCCTTGGGGGACGGCTCACCGCGCGGCTCGAGGACCTGCGCGCGCGGTACGACCAGGTGGGTGACGTACGCGGGCGAGGTCTGCTGCAGGGGTTGGAACTGGTGACGGACGAGGAACGCAAGACGCCCGCCGACGAACTCGGCGCCGCGGTCACCGCGGAGTGCCTGCGGCGCGGGCTGCACGTGAACATCGTGCAATTGCCCGGCATGGGCGGCATCTTCCGCATCGCGCCGCCGCTGACGATCACCGATGCCGAACTCGACGCCGGCCTCGACATCCTCGACGACGCGCTGCAGGCGGTCCTGAAACGCTAGCCGGTCAGTCCATGCGGCCTGCGTCGACGACGCGCAGCACCGGGGCGCCCTCCTCGTCGGAGGCCTCGAGGTCCACCTCGACGTCGATGCCCCAGTCGCGGTCGCCCGCGGGGTCGTCGAACACCTGCCGCACGCGCCACGTCGTGGGACCCCGGTCGAACAGCAGCAGCGCCGGGCCGCGGGCGTCGGGACCCGTGCCCACGTCGTCGTGCTCGTCGAAGTAGGCCTGCCCCACGGCTTCCCAGCGCGCACCGTCCCATCCGGCGCTGCGGTCCAACTCGCCCAGTTCGTCCCAGCGGCGCCTGGCGAACGCCTCGACCCGACGGAACAGCGCGTTGCGGACCATCGCGGTGAAGGCCCGCTCGTTGCCGGTCAACGGCCGCGGCCGCGTGGGCACCGCCACGGGCACGTCGGCGGGCTGGTCGGGGCTGGTCAGCTGCTCCCACTCGTCGAGCAGACTCGAATCCACCTGGCGCACCAGCTCACCCAACCACTCCACGACGTCGACGACCTCGTCGGTGCGGGCCTGCGCCGGCACCCCGGACCGCAGCGCCTTGTAGGCGTCGGACAGGTAGCGCAGGACCGCCCCCTCGGTGCGCGTCAGTCCGTACGCGCTGACGTACTCGCGAAACGTCAGGCCCCGCTCCCACATCTCGCGTACCACCGACTTGGGGGAGGGGCGTCCGTCGGCGGCCCACGGGTTGGTCTGGCAGTACACCTCGAACGCGTGCTCCAGCAGGTCCCGCAGCGGCTGAGGATGGGTGATCTCGTCGAGCAGCTCGATGCGTTCGTCGTACTCGATGCCGTCGGCCTTCATCTGCGCGACGGCCTCGCCCCTGGCCTTCGACAGCTGCGCGGCCAGGATCTGGCGTGGGTCTTCCAGCGTGGCCTCGATCACCGACACCACGTCCAGGGCGAACGTCTCCGATTCCGGGTCCAGGGTCTCCACGACCGCGAGCGCGAACGTCGACAGCGGCTGGTTCAGCGCGAAATTCGGTGGGAGGTCGACGGTGAGCCGGTAGGTCGAGGCCTGCGCCGTGGTCCCGTCGGCAGCCACCCGTTCCAGCACGCCGGCCTGCAGCAGTGACCGCGCGATGCCGACCGCCTCGCGGATGTGGCGCAGCTGACGCTTACGGGGTTCGTGGTTGTCCGTGAGGAGGCGGCGCATGGCCAGGCAGGGGTCGCCCGGCCGGTCGACGACGTCGAGGATCATCGCCGTGGTGACGCGCATGTTGCTGGTCAAGGGCTCCGGCGGCGCGGCGACGAGCCGGGTCATGGTTGCCTCGTTCCACGGGACCATGCCTTCCGGAGCCTTGCGGCGCACCAACTTTCGCCGCTTCTTCGGGTCGTCGGCCACCTTGGCGAACTGCTTGAGGTTCTCCACTTCGTGGTCGGGGGCCTGCACCACCACCGTGCCGGCCGTGTCGTATCCCGCCCGGCCGGCGCGCCCGGCGATCTGGTGGAACTCGCGGGCGTTGAGCAGCCGGGTGCGGGTGCCGTCGTACTTCGACAGCGCCGAGAACACCACGGTGCGGATGGGGACGTTGATGCCGACGCCGAGGGTGTCGGTGCCGCAGATGACCTTCAACAACCCGGCTTGGGCGAGTTGCTCCACCAACCGCCGATACTTTGGCAGCATGCCCGCGTGGTGCACCCCGATGCCATGGCGGACCAGCCGCGACAGCGCAGTGCCGAACGCCGTCGAGAACCGGAAGGCGCCGATGGCGTCGCGGATCTCGGCCTTCTGCTCCTTGCTCGCCACGTTGACGCTCATCAACGCCTGGGCGCGCTCGAGCGCGGACGCCTGGGTGAAGTGCACGACGTAGATCGGCGCCTGCGACGTGTCCAGGAGATCGGAGATGGTCTCGTGCATCGGCGTGGTGGCGTAGGAGTAGAACAGCGGCACGGGACGCTCCGCGCCCGCCACCAGCGCGGTGGGCCGGCCCGTGCGCCGCGTCAGGTCCTCGCGGAGGAACGTGACGTCGCCGAGAGTGGCCGACATCAACAGGAATTGGGCGCGGGGCAGCTCCAGCAGCGGCACCTGCCACGCCCAGCCGCGGTCGGGGTCGCCGTAGAAGTGGAACTCGTCCATGACCACCAACCCGGCGTCGGCCTCGGCGCCCTCGCGCAACGCGACGTTGGCGAGGATCTCGGCCGTGCACGCGATGATCGGGGCGTCGGCGTTCACCGACGCGTCGCCGGTGAGCATGCCGACGTTGACGGCGCCGAAGACGTCGCACAGGGCGAAGAACTTCTCGCTGACGAGCGCCTTGATGGGTGCGGTGTAGTAGCTACGACGGCCCGCGGCCAGCGCGGCGTACTGCGCTCCCGTCGCCACCAGGGACTTGCCGGATCCGGTGGGTGTCGCCAGGACCACGTTGGCCCCGCTGACCACCTCGATCAGCGCTTCCTCCTGGGCCGGGTAGAGCGCGGTGCCGCGGTCCTGCGCCCAGTCGGCGAACGCGGCGAACAGGCCGTCGGGGTCGTCGCCCTGGGATCGCAGTGCGGAGAGGTCGGCGGGGTCGGCGAGCAGGGGGCGGGCGGTCATGTCGTCCCCCAGCCTGGCATGACTTTGCAGATTCTGGGCATTCGGGGAAGGGAACGTCGCGAACGCCGACGGGGAACACCATCGGAGAACACCGCAGGAGGCCGCCCGTGGCGAGACGCAACGAGTACACCGGCGACACGTGCGCGTGTGGCCGCCCGATGTACGTCCGGGTGGTCCAGGTGGGCACCAACCCGGAATCGCGGCGCGGCCCGTCGTGCTGGTACGACGACTGCCCGGAACACGCCAGGCGGGTCAGCCGCTGAGAGTCCGGGCCAGCGCCGCGCCCAACCGCGCGCCCGACGCCCACGCCGACTCGACGCGCGGTGCACCCTCTGGACACCAGGCGTCGCCGCACAGTCCCAGCGGCCGGCCGTCCCGCGACACCAGCGCGAACGGGGCCTCCCCGTGCGTGCCCGTGGGTTTGGCGAAGGTCCAGCGGTGGGCGTACGTCCAGTCCGGCTCGGGCAGGTCGAGGAGTCGACGCACGCAGTCCAGGACCGGCGCCACGACCCGCTCCGGGTCGTCCAGGTGTTCGCGGGCCAGGTCCGGGGAGGCGTGCGCGACGAGCACGGGTGCGCGGTCGCCGCGCCGCGAGCCGTCGTCGGCGACGAAGCTGACGTCGGGTTCGTCGTTGACGAACGCCGCGGCGTCGACGTCCCAGTGGCGGGCCGGCCACCCGGCGGCGACCGCGATCACCGGCGCGTAGTCGACCCACCGGGCGGCATCCGGCGCCAGCCGCGCGGCCTGCGGATCCGGCATCGCGAGCACCACGGCGTCGTGATCGAGATCGGCGAGCGCCGTGACCTCCGTCTCCAACGTCGGCACGCCGGTCCGGGTGTCGGGCAGGACGTCGCGGACCAGCGCGCGCAACCCGTTCGGCGCCGCATACCGCAGCGGACCGGTGGTGGTGGAACGTCCGTCCGCGGAGAACACGTCGAAGGTGTCCGTCCACGGCCGGGCCAGGCCGGCCTGGACCCAGCGGGACACGACGGCGGAGAACTCGGGGTCGCCGACGGTGAAGTAGGCGGCGCCGAGGTCGACGCGACGGTCGTGCACGGTCGGCGACGCCATGCGACCGCCGGGTGCGCGGCCGCGCTCGTAGACCGTCACGTCGACGCCGTGATCGAGGAGCGCCCGCGCACAGGCCGCACCCGACATCCCGGCGCCCACCACTGCCACGCGTGCCGACGACATGGTTGCCAACCTAGTCGCGCCGGCCGTGCGCCGACCACGACGCCACGACGCCACATGCCACGACGCCACGCCCTGACCGATGCCGCCGGTGGGGCTGCCTATCGTCGAGCGCGTGACCATCGCCTACGACGACGCGCTGCGCGAGCGCATCCGGACGCACCTGGCTCGACACGACCGCCGCGCCGTCGCGGATCCGACCAGGCGGCACGCCGCGGTCGCGGTGGTGCTGGTGGACTCCGAGGTGGGTGAGGACCGGGTGGACCCGGCCGACGTCGACGACTGGATCGGCGGGCGCGACCTGCCGGACGAGGGTCTCGACGGCCGGATGGTCGACGTCTCGGGCGGTGCGGCGTTCTTCCTGTGCCGGCGTGCCTCGCGGCTGTCGACGCATGCCGCGCAGTGGGCGCTGCCCGGCGGCCGGCTGGATCCCGGCGAGACCGCCGTCGCCGCCGCGCTGCGCGAGACCGACGAGGAGCTGGGGTTGCGGCTGCCCGAGACGCAGGTCCTCGGGCTGCTCGACGACTACGCCACGCGGTCCGGTTACGTCATCACGCCGGTGGTGGTGTGGGGCGGCGGCCGGCTGGACCCGCGCCCGGCACCCGACGAGGTGGTGGCGGCCTACCGGGTGGGCCTGCACCAGCTGCGGCGACCCGATTCACCGCGGTACGTGACCATCGCGGAGAGCCCGCGCCCCGTCGTGCAGATCCCCCTGGGCAACGACCTCATCCACGCGCCGACGGGTGCGGTGCTGCTGCAACTGCGCTGGCTGGGACTGGAGGGCCGCAGCGACCGCGTCGACGGTTTGGAGCAACCGGTGTTCGCCTGGAAGTGAACCGGCGCGCTGTAACGCGCGGTTCCGGCACGTCGATGAACCAGCTGTGATTCGTCGTCTCGGGGTGGCCGTGCTGGCCGCAGGCATCGCATGGGCCGGTCTGGCCACCGCCACGGCGCAGGCGGCGCCTGCCGCGTGCGGCGACTACCACTGGATCGGCGCGGCCGGCTCGGGCCAGCGCGACGGTGCCGGGGTCTACAACTACGGCGGCATGGGCAGCGTGATGTACGCCTCGTACCAGCAGCTGGCGTCGGAGCTGGCCGTCGACGGCAAGACCATCACCGCGGAGTCCGTGCAGTACCCCGCCGCACCCGTGCCCGCCGACGGCAGCATCAGCGGATGGCTGACGTTCCTCGGCAGCGTCAAGGACGGCACGGCGGCCACGGCGAAGCAGTTGGAGGCGTTCACCGCCCAGTGCCCGAACACCAAGGTGGTGCTGGCCGGCTACTCCCAGGGCGCCATGGTGATCCACCGCAACCTCTACGACCTGGCCGACGATCCGCACGTGGCCGCGGCGCTGCTGGTCGCCGACGGGGACCGGTTGCCCGTCGACAACACCATCCCGATGGGCACGACGGCCGGGTTGCCCGGCAAGGGGATGGGCGTGGCCCAGGACCACTCCATCCTGGCGTCGACCAACACGTCCCCGCTGCCGCCCTCGATCGGCGCGCGCACCATCAGCGTCTGCGACGTCGGGGATCCGGTGTGCGACTTCGATCCCGACTCCGACGTCGACGTGATGTCGCCGGCCGTCGTGGCCATCCACACCGCGTACGCCCCCGCCACCAGTGGTCCCCATGCCTGGGGCGCACCGCTGTACCAGCTGGTCGCCGCCAGCGGGCCGACGGTGTCCGGTGCGGCCGTGCCCGGCTCGGCCGATCTGCAGCTGAGCGCCCAGCACGGCTGAGGCGCGCGCACGGGTGTCGTGACGTCCGCGGGGCTGCCGCAGCCCCCCGGGTCGGGTGACGCTCAGTCGGCCAGGTCGAAGGCCTTGTTGACCTTCGTCGGCCTGATCGACACCAGCAGCTCACCGGGGACCCCGTTGCGCCGCCCGAACTCGTCGGCCCGATCGGCGCCCATGTATCGGCCGCCGATGCGGGCCGCGAACTCGCGCACCGCCGCGAGGTCCTCGCTCAGTTCGGCGACGCCCTGCACCTGGACGAACGAGTACGGCGGGTGCGGGTCGTCGACGGTCAGCACCACCCGGGGATCGCGGCGCAGCGCCTTGCCCTTCGCCGTCGACGAGCCGGTGTTGAAGATCAGGCGGTCGCCGTCGACCACGAACCACACGGGCGCCACCAGCGGACGCCCGTCGGACGCGAGGTAGCCGAGCATCCCGGTGCGGGTACCGGCGGACAGGAAGTCGACGACGTCTGGTGTGAGTTCGGTCATGGTGTCACGGTAGGTCGCCCGGCCGTGTGCCCGCCCGTGTGCCGTGCCGGGAACGGCGCGCAGGTTTGCGGTGACGTCGCGCGGGGCAGGAATACCGTCATGGATGTGCCCCGCCCCTACGAGGTGACGACGCGCATGGCGGAGCTGGCCCGGGCGATGGCGGCGCCGCGTGGCCGCGACGAGATCTTCTCCGACGTGACGGCCGCGGCCGTCGACCTGATCGACGGCATCGACACCGCGGGCATCCTGTTGATCACCGGCGAGGGCAGCTACGAGTCGCATGCCTGCACCAGCCCGCTGCCCTGCGAACTCGACGTGCTGCAGGAGACGTTCCAGGAGGGCCCCTGCCTGGAGGCCGCGCTCGACGACCTGGTGGTCACCACCGAGGACTTTCGCGACGAGCCCCGGTGGCCCGCCTACTCGGCGGAGGTCGCGAAACTCGGGGTGCTCAGCGGAATGTCGTTCCGGCTGTACACCACCGATCGCACGGCCGGGGCGCTCAACCTGTTCGGCTTCGAGCCGCGGGCCTGGGACGCCGAGGCCATCACCACCGGCGCCGTCCTGGCCGCGCACGCGGTGGCCGCGATCCTGGCCGGCCAGCGCCGCGACGACCTGCGTTCGGAGCTGGCCACCCGTGACCGCGTGGGGCAGGCCAAGGGCATCATCATGGAGCGCTACCGGGTGGGCGACCTCCGGGCGTTCGAGATGCTGCGCGCCCTGGCCCAGGAGGAGGGCACGACGCTGACCGTCATCGCGCAGCGCGTCATCGACTCGCGCGACGATTGATCCGCCGGCTCAGGCGGACGCCACCGGACCGCCCAGCCGGCCGTTGGTCGCCTCCTGCACGGCACGTTCCATCAACGCCAGTACCTCGTCGGCGGTCATCGTGCGCCGGTCCACCACGATCGCGATGGCCACCTCCTCGTCGACCACCCGGAACGCTCCGGTGACGGCCGCCGCGCACAGTCGCACGGTCAGGTCGCCGTCGGGCAAGCCCAGCCGCGACGCGATCACCGGGATCAGTCCGCGCTCCATCTCGTCGTGCACCATCAGATAGGACGTCCGGACCGCGGGATCGGTCAGCGACAGCGTGGCGATGCGCAGCGCCATGCGCTCGTCCTCGATGTCGCGCGGGCTCAGCGGATGGCTCACGTCGTCGGCGGCGAGGTGTTCGGCCAACGACAACTCGGGCGGCCATCGCCGGGCGGTGGCCAGGAAGCGCTGCGCCGACTTCGACAGCACGGGCTCGACGCAGCTCTCCTTGCTCCGGAAGTACCGCCAGATGGTTCGCGTCGAAAGGCCTGCGGCCGAGGCGATGTCGTCGCCGCTGGTGCCCGCGACGCCGCGTTCCCAGAACAACGCGCACGCCTGGCGCGACACCGCGAGACGCGCCTCCTCGTTGCGGCCCCGCCCGTCAGCCACGATAGTCGGCCGCCAGTTGCCGAACCGACCGGTGCGAGGCGTCGGTGATGACGTCGAGGATGTGGCGATACGCCCGAGACCGGGCGTCGACGATCGACACGTGATCCTCGCCCTTGGCGATGATCAACGCCCCGATGCCACCGCGGCGGTCCACCGCGGAGATGTAGCGCTGCGACTGCGACAGGGGCACCACCGTGTCGCGATCGCCGTGGATGGCGATGACCGGCATGGTCGGATCGATGTTCTGGATCGGGTCCACCGACCGGTAGCGCTGGGGTACCTGGGTGGGGGTGCCGCCCAGGACGGTGACGATGCGATCGTTGCCGTGGGTGGCCGCGTACGTCATGTCCAACGGCCCGGCCAGCGCCACCACCCGGGTGGGTCGGAACTTCGGCTCGCTCCCGATTTCGTTGGGCCGCAGCGTGTTCCGCGTACTTGCCCAGGCGGCCAGCTGAGCCCCCGCGCTGTGCCCCACCACCAGTTCGTCGTCGACGGTGATCTGCGGGAAGCGCTCGTCGACCTGGACCACGTAGTCCAGGGCGTCGGCGACGTCGGTGAACGTGGTGGGCCAGCCCCCGCCGGAGCCCACCCTCCGGTACTCGACGTTGTACACCGCCATCCCGCGGCGCGCGAGGTCCATGGCGTAGGAGCGCATGGTGCCCGCACCCCACTGCGCCTTCCACGAGCCGCCGTGGATCAGCACGACGAGCGGGATGCTGTCGCGGCGCTGCGGTCCCGCGGGCAGATAGAAGTCAGCCCAGTTCTGCAGCGGATCGGCGGGTCCGCGGGTCGCGTACTCCAGGCGGTGCACCGTGATGTCGGCATTGACCACGACCGGATCGGCGGGTGCGGACGGCGGTTGCTCGGCCGGGGCGCCGCCGTCGCCGCACGCGGTGAGCAGCATCGCGGCACAGGCCAGCGCCCAGACCATCGTCCAGACCCTGGCCGCGTACCAGCGGGGACGCACGAGCATGCGTGCACGATAACCGCCCGGCGGCGCGGCAGCGGTGATGACCGTGAAGGATTGGCCAGGTGTTGGCCGTCTTCGAAGCGTTTGCCGTGATCGGTGTCGTGATCGGCGTCGGAGCGATCGTCGGGCGCACGGGCGTGCTCGGGGAGAACGCCCGCATGGTGCTCAACCGAGTGGCCTTCCACGTCGGGGTTCCGGCGCTGCTGCTGCTGAGTCTGTCGGAGGCCACCCTCGGGCAGATCTTCTCCCTGCCGCTGCTGGTGACCGGCATCTGCGCGGTGGGATCGTTCGCCCTGGGCTTCGCGGTGATCGCAGGCATCCGGCGCAAGCCGCGCGGGGATGCCACCATCGCCGCCTGGACGGCGTCGTACGCGAACGCGGGCAACCTCGGCATCCCCCTGAGCGCGTACGTGTTCGGCAGCACCACCGAGGTGTCCGCGATCATCCTGTTCCAGGTCCTGGTGCTGGCCCCGATGGGCATGGCGATCTTGAACTCGGTCACCGAGCCGCGACGCTCCTCGGGACGCCAGCTGTGGACGCTGGTGACCAACCCCATCATCTCCGCCAGCGCCATCGGCCTGGTCCTGGCCGGCCTGCACGTCGACCTACCGCAGCCGGTCGAGGATCCCCTGCGACTCCTCGCCGACCTGGCGATCCCGACCGTGCTGTTGGCCTTCGGCATCTCGCTGAGCAGCCCCACCGAGCGGCCGCCGCGTGCGGATCGCGTCGACGTGGCCCTGGTGCTGGCGCTCAAGGTGCTCGTCATGCCCGCGGCGGCCTACGCCATCGCGCGGTGGGGCTTTGCGGCCAGCCCCGCGCAGATCCTGCTCGTCACGGTGCTGTCGGCATTGCCGTCGGCGCAGAACATCAACACCTACGCCGCCGTCTACCGGCGCAACGAGGGCCTGGCACGCGACGTCACGCTGGCCTCGACCGTGCTGTCGGTACCGGTGATCGCCGCGATCGTCGGCGTGCTCGGTAGTTAGCCGAGCGGGGTTTGGCCGCGGGTCGCCGGGGTATGGAAGCGCCATGGTCTCTCTGACGCACCCGATCCGGGCACTCGCCGCCGCCGCGCTGCTGGGCTGGACGGGGGTGCTCGCCGTCACGGCACCCACTGCCGCCGCCGCGCCCTGTCCCGACGTGCAGGTGGTGTTCGCCCGCGGCACTGCCGAGGCGCCCGGCGTCGGCGGCGTCGGGCAGTCGTTCGTCGACGCGGTGCGCGCGCAGGCACCGGGCCGCAGCGTCGACGTGTACGCCGTGAACTACCCGGCCAGCAGCAACTTCGACGACCGGGAAGCGTTCGCCCGCACGGTGATCGACGGCATCGACGACGCCGCGACGCACGTGGAGACCATGGCGGCCAACTGCCCCAACACCCGCCTGGTCCTCGGCGGGTACTCGCAGGGCGCGGTGGTGTCCGGTTTCGTGACGTCGTCCACGGTGCCCGCGGGCGTGCCCGCCGACATGGTGCCCAAGCCGCTGCCCCCCGCGGTCGCCGACAAGGTCGCCGCGGTCGTGCTGTTCGGCAAGCCGTCTCCGGACTTCCTGTCCCAGTACGGCGCCCCGGCGGTGACCATCGGTCCGGCGTTCGCGAGCAAGACGCTCGAACTCTGCGCGCCCGGTGACACCATCTGCGAGAACGTCCCCGGTGGCGGCCCCACCGTGGCGCACGCGCTCTATCCCGTCAACGGCATGGTGGCCGACGGCGCCGCCTACGCGGTCGGTCGCCTCTGACCCGCGCCGGCGGCCGATGACAAGATGTCGGCATGTCCGAGCGCGTGAGGTTCGCGAGTACCACGGGTCCCGAACTGTGCGGCGTGATCGAGAAGCCGGTCGGGAGCGTCCGCGGGTGGGGCGTGTTCGCGCACGGCTTCACGCTCGGCAAGGACTGCCCGGCCGCCAGCCGGATGTGCAAGCAACTGGCAGCCGAGGGCATCGGGATGCTGCGCTTCGACAACCTCGGGCTCGGCGAATCCGATGGCGACTGGGGCGACGGCTCGTTCTCGCACAAGGTGGCCGACACGGCCCGCGCGGTCGAGTTCATGAACTCGACGGGACGTGAGGTGCGCGTTCTGGTGGGGCATTCCTTCGGCGGGGCGGCGGTCATCGCCGCCGCCCACGACTGCCCCACGGTGGCGGCCGTGGCCAGCGTCGGTGCGCCCTATGATCCCGGTCACGTCGAGCACACCTACGACGCGCTGCTGGAACGCATCGAGTCCGAGGGCGAGGCCCCGTTCCTCGTCGGGGGGAAGGCGCTGACGCTCAAGCGGCACTTCATCGAGGACGTGCGGGCGGCCGACCTGGCCGAGCGCATCCGAACCCTGCGGCGGGCGCTGCTGGTGATGCACTCGCCCACCGACAACACCGTCGGAATCGCCAACGCCAGCGACATCTTTCGCACGGCACGCCACCCCCGCAGCTTCGTGTCGCTGGAGGGTGCCGACCATCTGCTGACCGGCAAGAACCAGGCGGCGCGCGCCGCGCGCATCGTCAGCGCGTGGGCCGACCCCTACCTCTAGCTGGTCACCACGACAGGCCCGCGTCGGCGGGCACCACGGTGAGCCCGACGTCGTCCGCGGCCACTTCGACGTGGCTGCCGAAGGCCTCGGCGTCCGCACCGTCGACGAGGCGGACCTCGCCGGTGCCCCAGCGCCGCGCCCGATTGACCGCCCACGACGACCTGACGACCACCGTCGTGCCCGGTGGACCCGAGACCGTCACACTGGCCGTCGCAGGCGCCGCGCATCGCGCCAGCAGCGCGGCGAAGCCCGCGGGCGGCAGCACCACCCGCCCGGTGAGCGTCACCGTGGTGCGGCAGCGTCGCCGGACGTCGTCGGGTACCTCGCCCACCCGGATGCGGGGGTCGGCAGCGCCCAGCAGGGCCAGCAGCGCGCCGGCCTCGGGGCCGCGCAGCCACACCCCGACGTCGGCGGACAGCACCCCGGCCAGCGCGTGTACCAACGAGCCCAGACCGTGCCCGGTGGTGTCGAGCGTCACGGCGGTCTCGGGCACCTCGTAGCGCAGACCGTGGCGGCGGGCGTCCGGATCGCACACCAACCGTGCCACCGCCACCGCCTCGCGATTCTTCTGCGCGGCGCGTTCGGCGACGTCGCGCTCGCCCCAGTCCGGCCCGTCGTGCCACGCGACCGCGGTGCGCGCGTGGTGGAACACCGCGCCGCCGACGGCGGCCCGGTGGGCGAACTCCCAATCCTCGCCGCCGTACCCGACGAACGTCTCGTCGAAGCCGCCGACGTCGTCGAACAACGCCCGGCTGCAACACATCACGGAACTGATCACGTATCGGTAGGTGCGGTGGTCGACGTGGAGCAGGTCCTCGGTGCCGGCGTAGGCGTCCCGTAGCCACGCGGGCTCGGTGAGTTCGGGGGGCCGGCGCGCGCCTGCCCACCATCCGGGCAGCATCTGCGGGGTCCAGCTGCTCAGGTCGGCGTGCCTGCGGCGGCCGACCACCAGTGCGTCGGGCACCTGGGCCGCCAACCGGGAGATGCGCCGGACGTAGGACGGCTCGGGCACGGTGTCGGCGTCGAGGAAGCACAGCACCTCGGCGCGCGACTGCGCGACCCCGAGGTTGCGTGCGGCGGCGGCGCGGAAACCGCGGTCCGGCTGGCGCACCACGGTCACCGGCATGGTCACCGGCATGCCCACGCCCCGGTCGGATACGCGCGGGGGGTGTGCCGACCCGTCGTCGGCGACCACCACCTCCAGGAGGTCTCGCGGATGGTCCTGCAGTGCCAGCGCGGCCAGCGTCAGGTCGAGTTGGCGCTGCTGTTCGAAGTAGGGGATCACCACGGCGACGCGCGCAGCTCGCGCCGGCCGGTCCGCCACCAGGTCCCAGCGGTTGGCGGCAACCGCGGTGCGGCCGTCGGTGAGCGGGTAGGTCACGCGTGCCACCGCGCCAGCAGCCGGGCATAGGCGAGCGCCGCCTCGTCCGCCGTGGGGACGCACCGTGTTCCCGGCGGCAGCCACGTGGAGTCGGGGTCGGCCAGCGCGGCCGCGAGTGCCGTGCGCAGGCCGTCGGCGGTGTCCGGATACAGCAGCAGCGCATCCGGGTTCCGGTCGGCGAGTTCACGCGAGTATCTGGTCGCGGGCGCCAGCGGCCGGCGCCCCGCCGCCAACCACGAATTGAGCGAGCCCGACGCCGACACGTGCCGGTGGTGGGCCACCGGCACGGTCACGGCCCGCAGGCGTGCGGTGACGGCGTGATCCGGCACGTGCCCGGTGACCTCGATGGGCCGCCCGTCGCGCTGGGCGTGGGCGACGAGCGCGGCCACCACGTCGGCATGGCCGTCGGAGGCCTCGCCGATGACGGCGAGACCCACGTCCGACGGCAGGGCCGACATCGCGTGTAGTACCTCGGCATGCCCCTTGCCGGGGTAGACCCACCCGAAGATGCCGACGGTTGCCGGTGCCGCACCGACGGGCCGACGGCCCGCGTCGCCGGTGGCGTCGGTGGCGTCGATGGTGTCGATGGTGTCGATGGGCAGGGGTACCACGTGAACGGTTGCGACGTCGACGCCGATGTCTGCCAACAGGAGTCGTTCGTGCTCGCTGTTCACCGCGATGCCGTCGGCGGCCGTGCACACCTGGCGATAGGCGGCGGCCCTCGCCGCATGGTGCGTACCGTCGGAGGGTTGCGGGACGTCGTGCAGTGTGACGGTGGTGCGGGCCCCGCGGGCGCGGGCGTCGGCGGCGAGCCGGGCGAACGCGGCGGCTGCGGCGCCGGCCGTCGTGCCGAACAGGCGATCGGTGAACTGCACGTGCACCCCGGCGCCGGACGGCGGGCTCGGGTGGCGAGCCAGGTCGGTGTGGAAACCGTTGGCGTGCAACGCATCGTCCAGGGACCGACCGAACCGGACGACGCCGTGCGGCTCGGGACCCGCGACCACGTGGACCACGGTCATGGCAGCAGTCCCAGCAGCGTCATGGTGGCACCGTGACGTTCCACGGTGAGATCGATGAAGTCGGGATTGTCGGCATACCAGTGCAATTGGGTGGCGTGCACGTCGTCCGGCGCGATCGTGGCGGTCTCGGTGCGCCACCGGTGGCGCACCGCGTCGAGGGGTAGCCCGTAGGCGTCGAGCACGCGGCGTTCCAAGGGTGCGTAGATCGATCCCAGCAGGGTGGTGGTGAGCCGGCCGATGGGCGATGCGACGCCGAGGGCGTCGAGGATGCGGCTACCGAGCCCGTGGAGTACCGGGTTGCCCGGATGGTTGATGGTGTGGCAGGCGTCACTGCCTGCGGCCAGGAACGTGTCCGACACCGCGACGTCGGTGGCGCGGGCCTCACGGTGTGCGAGGGCGGCGCGACTTGCCTCGCCTGCCGCGCGGATCTGCGTCGCGGTCACCTCGACGTCCCACGGATCGGTGGGCGTTCGGCCGGCGCGCGCCGCCGCGACGGTGCGCAGGTCGTGGTAGGGCACCACGGGTGGGGTGACCGACCGGTCGGAGGGTCTGCGCACGATGGCCTGGAAGGGGTACAGGCCGCAGTATCGGATCACCGGCCAGCGCAGCAACCGTGCCGATTTTTGCAGTCGCTCGGTCAATTGTGCTGTCCCCAAGGGTAATTCGCGATAGTCGTCACGGATGGGTTGGCACAGCAGCACGTCCGCCCGGCGCAGCAGGGTGTCGAGGCGGGGCAGATCCTGGGCGGTCAGTTCGTGGACGGGTGGCATGCGCACCGTGCGGAACGGACGGTCGACGGTGGCCTGCAGTACCAGGCGCAGTGCCTCGGCCTGGCAGTTGCCCACGACCAGCCACAACGGCAGGTCCTCGGTGGGTTCTGCGTCGGGATGGCCGTAGAAGTGTCGGTAGTGCCACGTTCGGCCTGCGCTGGTCACTCTGCCGAGAGTAGATGTCGGCGCTTCGTGGTATACCTCTGGTACGAGCAAACCGTCCAGCGAGTGGCGATGCCATGCCCGTGTCATTCGACTGGAATCGAACGTGATCACGCTTGCCTCGGTGCCTGCTGGGCATCCCTATGTCGACGCCGTCGTCGACCCCACCGCCGTGCGGCTGCTGCCCGACCCGACGCCGGTCAATGCGCGCATGCCCGGCCAATGGTGGCCGCCGCGCTTCCTGGATGCGGACTACCTGCGCGGCCGGCTCGCGGACCTGGACGTGCTGCACGTGCACTTCGGCTACGACACGCAGTCACCTGCCGAACTCGACGCCGTCGTGGCGGTGCTGCGCTCCGGTGGCGTCCCCCTGGTGGTGACGGTGCACGATCTGCACAACCCGCACTTTCCCGACGACGCAGCGCATTCCGCGCGGCTGGACGTGCTGATACCCGCCGCGGACGCCGTCGTCACGCTGACCGAGGGCGCGGCGGGCGACGTGGCTGCGCGGTGGGGCCGGACCGCCACCGTGCTCGGCCATCCGCACGTGCTGCCGATCGACTGCGTGGGTGCGCCACGGCAGGAGCGCTCCGCGCCCGTCGTGGCGATCCACGCGAAATCGTTGCGCGCCAACATCGATCCGTGGCCGGTACTCGACACCCTGGTGAGCGTTCGGACCGCACCGTGGCGCCTCCGGCTGGACGTCGACGCAGGTGCCGCATCGTCACCCCGGCATGCCGAGGTCGCCGACGAGCGGTTGCGTGCCTACCGCGCGGCCGGTGTCGACGTCCGGGTGCATCCGCCGTTCGACGATCCCGGTCTCGTCGACTACCTGGCCGCCATCGACGTCATGGTGCTGCCCTACCGGTTCGGCACCCACTCCGGATGGGTCGAGGCGTGCCGGGACGCGGGTGTCGTGGCCGTGGTGCCGGACTGCGGGCACTTCGCAGAGCAGCACGACGACCTTCGATTCGGTTACGGTGCTGCGCGTTTCGACGCGGCGGAACTCCTGGGTCGGGTGGCGTCCGCGGTGGCACGCGCGGCCGGTAGGCCGGCGGGGGTGGACCACTCGTGGCGACGCGCCCGGGCGGCGCAGCGAGCGTCCGTCAGAGCCGCCTCGACGCGGATCTATCGCGAGGTGCTCGCCGGGGTCGCCGCGTGACGGCGCCACGGCGCATCGCCATGCTGGCCTCTTCGCGTCATGCCGTGCGCCAGCCGTTCGCCGGCGGCATGGAGTCGTTCGTGTTCGAGTTGGCGCGGGCGCTGACGGCCAAGGGACACCGTGTCAGTCTGTTCGCGGCCCCGGGGTCGGACGCCGACCTGCCGTGTGAGGTGCTGCCCGTGCACACCTTCGCGATGAGCGAGATCTCCCGGGCCGAGCTGCACTCGCCGGAGTGGACCGTGCACGAGACCCACGCCTACCTGGCGGTGATGCTCGACCTGGCGGGCCGCCTCCGCGGTGACTTCGACGTGGTGCACAACCACAGCCTGCACTACCTGCCGTTGGCGATGGCGCGCACGATCCCGGCCCCCATGGTGACCACGCTGCACACCCCGCCGCTGCCGTGGCTGGAGCAGGCGGTGGCGCTGCCCAGCGGAGTGCACAGCGCGTTCACCGCCGTCAGCGCGTTCACCGCACGCCAGTGGGAGCCGATCACCGGCGACGTCGCGGTGGTCCCCAACGGCGTCGACCTCGCCGCGTGGCGGCCGGGCCCCGGCGGCGAGTACGCCGTGTGGACCGGGCGGCTGGTCCCCGAGAAGGGCGTCACGACGGCCATCGCCGCTGCCCGCCGAGCCGGCATGCCGTTGCGCGTGGCCGGTCCCATCGGCGACGGGCACTACTTCGACACCGTGGTGGCACCGGAACTCGGCGACGACGTGCGGTACTGCGGACACCTGCGCCAGGCCGAACTGAACGCGCTCGTCGGCGGCGCGTGCGTGGCGCTGGTGACACCCGCCTGGGAGGAGCCCTACGGGCTGGTGACGGCCGAGGCGCTGGCGTCGGGCACCCCGGTGGCGGCGCTCGCTCGCGGTGGCATCCCCGAGATCCTCGACGAGTCGTGCGGCCGGCTGGTGGGTGACGACGACGTGGACGCGCTGGCGAAGGGCATGCTCGAGGCCGCGTCGCTACCCCGGTCGGCGGCGCGGTTGCGGGCCGAACGGCACTGCTCGCACGCCCACATGGTGGACCGCTACGAGGCGCTCTACGAGCGGCTGATCCGTGACCCGCAGGCGCGGGTCCCGGCATGATCGGGTACTACGTCCACCACCACGGCCGTGGTCACCTGAACCGGGCGCTGGCCATCACCCGGCACCTCGACGAGCAGGTGACGTTCCTGTCGTCGTTGGCGCGCCCGGACGATCTCGACGCGCGGCACGACTGGCTGGCGTTGCCGATGGACACCCCGGCCGGGGGCGCGCCGGCGCATGCGGCCGTCGTCGATGCGACGGCCAACGGGCGACTGCACTGGGCGCCGCTGCACGTGCCCGGGTTGGCGCGGCGGCACGCGATCATCGCGCAGTTCGTCGACGCGCGACAGCCGCGGCGCATCGTCGTCGACGTGTCGGTGGAGGTGGCCATGCTGGCCCGCCTCTGCGGCGTGCCCGTCACGTGGATGGGCATGCCGGGGGAGCGCGACGACCCGATCCACCGGCTGGCCCTCGACGTCGCCGACTCGGTGATCGCGCCATGGTCGGAGCGGGTGTATCACCCGTCGTGGCTCGCCGCCCACCGGGACCGCACGCACTTCGTCGGGTCCATCACGCGTTTCGACGGCAGGCAGGTGCCCGCTCGGTCGGACGGCCCGCCGACCGCCCTGCTGCTCGCCGGTGCCGGCGGGACGGCGGTCGCGGAGTCCGCGCTCGAGGAATTGCAGTCGGTGGCACCAGAATTCGAGTGGGTGGCAGCCGGCGGTGCGGGGCCGTGGCTGGAGGACCCGTGGCCGGTGATCGGCGGGGCCGACCTGGTGGTCTGTCACGCCGGCCAGAACGTCGTCGCCGACGTCGCCGCGGCAGGCGTCCCGGCGGTGATCATCCCGCAGGACCGGCCCTTCGACGAGCAGCACGCCACGGCGTCGGCGCTCGCCGCGGCGGGTATCGCGGTGACGGTACCGCGGTGGCCGGCCGTCGAGGAGTGGTCGTCGTTGATCGGCCGAGCCCTGGCGCTCGATGCGTCGCGTTGGCGCCTGCTGGACACCCGTGGCGCCGCCGCGCGCGCCGCGGCGGTGGTCGCGGCATGACGGCGGTGGCGTTGGTGACGGTGGTACACGGCCGCCACGAGCACCTCCGACGTCAGGAGATCGGCATCGCGGCCGGTACACGTGCCCCCGACGCCCGCGTCGTCGTGGCGATGGACGACGACGCCGTCGCCGCGCTGGTGCCGCACGAGGCCACGGTGCTGCCGTGCGCGCGGGAGGCCGGCCGGTTGCCGCTGGCGCGGGCCCGCAACCTCGGCGCCCGGGATGCGTTGGACCGTGGTTGCGACCTCCTGGTGTTCCTGGACGTCGACTGCATCCCGGACCCGACCATGCTCGAGCGGTACGTCGACGCCCACCGCCGCGCGGGCGGGCCCGCCCTGCTGTGCGGTCCGGTGACCTACCTGCCGCCCACCGCCGCCACCGAGGATCCCGATGCCCTTGCCGCGCAGCGCGATCCGCACCCGGCGCGGCCCAGCCCACCCGACGGCACCGTGGTGTCCGACGGCGACCACGACCTGTTCTGGTCGTTGTCGTTCGCGGTGTCGGGCGCCGGATGGCAACGCATCGGCGGGTTCTGTGAGGACTACACCGGGTACGGCGGCGAGGACACCGACTTCGGCGCGACGGCGGCGCAGCGGGGGGTGCCGCTGCACTGGGTGGGTGGGGCGCACGCCTACCACCAGTTCCACGCGGTGTCCGATCCGCCGGTGGAACACCTCGCCGACATCGTCGCCAACGCCCGTGTCTTCCGGGCCAGGTGGGGCCGATGGCCGATGCCGGGGTGGCTGGACGCATTCGAGGAGCGAGGCATGATCGAGAGAAACGGCGAGCACATCGAGGTGGCAACGTGACCAACACACCCAAGACACCCAACACACCCAAGACACCGGGCGACTTCGCAGGCGAGGTGGCGCACTGGTCGGACGTCCCCGGCTGGTTCGATTGGCGCGCAGGACAACTCGAGGCCATCGCGGCATTCGGCGACGGCGCGACGATCGTCGAGGTGGGGGTGTACCTCGGCCGCAGCCTGCTCTCGCTGGCCGAGGTGGTGCGTGAGTCCGGCAAGCAGATCACCGTCGTCGGCGTGGACACGTGCCGCGGCAGCGGCGCCGAGGGGCCTGCGGGCATCGACGCTCACGGCCCGGCTGCGGCCAGTGGCGGCGGCACGTTCGCCGGGTTGCTGCACCGCAACGTGCTGGCGTGCGGGGCGGCCGACGACGTGCAGGTGATCATCGGGTCGTCGACGACGGTCAGCCGACTCTTCGCCGACGGGTCGTTGACGTGGGTGCACGTGGACGCCCGGCACGACTACGACAGCGTGGCCGCCGACATCGACGCCTGGGCGCCCAAGGTCGCGCCCGGCGGATGGCTCACCGGCGACGACTACGACGAGTGGAACTGGCCGGAAGTCATTGCCGCCGTGCGTGACCGGGCACCGGACGCCCAGCGGTGGCTGGACCGTCAGTGGCGCTGGGTCAAGCCTGGTTCTTGAGCGGCTCGTCGTCTCCGACGGTGTGGGTCTCCACCCGGTGATGCCGAGTCACCAGGTCGAAGTCCTCGCCGTACTCGCCTGCGGCGTGGATGACCGCCCGTTCGACGACCTCCGTGCTGCGGCGCTCGACGTGCACGATGCGGTCGTCGCGAAGGTCCTTGTACAGCGCCACGCACAGCAGGGTCATGACGAAGATGAACGGCACGGCCGCGACGATCGTCAGATCCTGTAACCCGGTGAGGGCATCGGCGCCGCCGCCTCCGATGATCAGCATGATGGCGGCCACGGCCCCGGTGAGCGCACCCCAGAAGACCACGGTCGACCGGCGCGGATCGTGTGACCCGCGTTCGGACAGCGAGCCCATGACGATGGACGCGGCGTCGGCCCCGGAGACGAAGAAGATGGCCACCAGCACCATCACCAGCACCGTGGTGATCTGCGCCCACGGCATGGTGTCGAGCAGGTGGAAGAGGGCGCCGGTGCTGTCGACGCTGCCGTCGGCGCCCACCATGTCACCGACCGTCCGTTGGCGTTCGATGGCCGCCCCGCCGAAGATCGCGAACCACACCAGGCTCACGGCGGCCGGGACCAACAGCACGCCCGTGACGAACTGCCGGATGGTGCGGCCACGGCTGATGCGGGCGATGAACATGCCGACGAACGGCGTCCACGACACCCACCAGGCCCAGTAGAAGATGGTCCATGCCGACAGCCAGCCGGCCAGCGCGTCGTGGCCGTTGGCGTCGGTGCGCGAACTCATGGCGACGAAGTCGCGGACGTAGTCGCCCAGGGCGCTGGGGATGAGGTTGAGGATCAACAACGTCGGCCCGACGACGAAGACGAACACGGCGAGCAGCAGCGCCAGCACCATGTTGATGTTGGACAGCCACTGGATGCCGCGGGCGATGCCCGAGACCGCCGACAGCACGAAGGCGACGGTCAACACCGCGATGATGGTGACCAGCAGCGGCGTGCCCACGGTGCCCGCCCAGCCGTTGAACTCGAGGCCGTCGCCGATCTGCAGCGCGCCGAGGCCGAGCGAGGCGGCCGAGCCGAACAGCGTGGCGAAGATGGCCAGGATGTCGATGACCTTGCCCGCCGGTCCGTTCGCCCGATCGCCGAACAGTGACGTGAACGCGGCGGACAGCAGTCCCGGCCTGCCCTTGCGGAACATGCCGTACCCGATCGCGAGACCCACCACGGCGTAGATGGCCCAGGGGTGCAGCGCCCAGTGGAACAGCGTCGTGGCCATCGCCGTCTGGAACGCCTCGTCGGACTGGGCCTCGGTGGTGCCGGGCGGCGGGGTCACGAAGTGGGTCAGCGGCTCCGCGACGCCGAAGAACATCAGCCCGATGCCCATGCCCGCACTGAACATCATCGCGATCCACGACGTGGTGCGGAACTCCGGTTCCTCGTCGTCGGCGCCCAGCGGGATGCGCCCGTACTTGCTGGCCGCCAGCCACAGCACGTAGATGACGAAGAAGCTGGCCGCGAGCACGAAGAACCAGCCGAGTCCCTTGATCACCGAGCCCTTGGCGCTGGCGGACACGCTGGACAGTCCGGCGGTGTCGACGATGCCCCACACGACGAACGCGATGGCCATGACGCCGGTGACCCCGAACACCACCCAGTCGCGCCCGGGGTTGCTGACCTGGGGCTCCACGGGCTGGGTGATGGGTGCCAGCGGGTTCTCGTCCGGGGTGTCTCCCGATGAGACGGCGGCGTCGTCCGTGTCGAGCGACATGTTCGGTTACCTCGCATCCTCGTAGCGGCTCGGAGAACGTAGTGCCTCGGAGAACGTGATTGCAGCACCGAGGTGTGGGTATGCCCACAACGCTCGACGCCTACACGCGTGGGGCCGCAGTGCCACGTCGCGAGCAACCGGGTGCGGGCTCGTGGGGAGCGGGTCGCAGCCATCCGCGGCGCGACATTTCCGCATGGCGCGCACCGAAGTCAAGTCGCGTATCCCCGGTCTGGGCGACGAATCCGTGGCGGAGATCAAGTTTGGGTGCGGATCCCATCGGGTACAGGCGGTCAGCGGTTCCCCATTCGCCAAGGAGTTGGTCCAGCGTGCGCACTCCCCACCCCACCGACGTGGTTCTCGCGGCCACCAGGCTGTACAGCGGTCTGCCCGTCGTCGGCAAGCACCTCGAACCGTTCGCCGGTCTGACTGCCATGGCGCTCTACGGCGGTCACTACGCGCCGACGGCGCTGCGGTCGGCGATCGCGCGGCGTACCGCCCCCGTCGGGGCGGCTCCCGTGGGCGTGCCCGAGGTGACCCCGAGCCGGATCCCGCCGTACGTGGCGTTCCGCGGCCAGCGGCGGCGATGCCTGCACCGCAGCGGTGTCCGGTACGGCGACCACCCGGCCCAGGTGCTCGACGTGTGGCGCCGCCCCGATCTGGAACCCGGTGCTCCCGTGCTGCTGTTCGTCCCCGGTGGCGCGTGGGTGCAGGGCACCCGCGCCGTGCAGGGGCACACGTTGCTCGACCACCTGGTCAAGAAGGGCTGGGTGTGCCTGACCATGGACTACCGGGTGTCGCCGGTGCACCGTTGGCCGCGTCACGTCGCGGACGTCAACGCGGCCATCGCGTGGGCGCGCGCCAACGTCGACCGCTTCGGCGGCGACCGCGACTTCGTGGCGATCGCCGGGTGTTCGGCGGGCGGGCACCTGGCGGCGCTGGCGGGGTTGACCCCTGGAGACGAGCGGTTCCGGGGCGAACTGACCGCCGACGCCGACACCACCGTCGACGCCGTCGTGGGCATCTACGGCCGCTACGACTGGCAGGATCGGTCGACGCCGATGCGGCGCAACTTCCAGTCGTTCCTCGAACGCGTGGTGGTGGGACGCAGTCAGCGACGGCACCCCGACGTCTACGAGGCCGCCTCGCCCATGGCGCGCATCCACGCCGATGCCCCGCCGTTCTTCCTGATCCACGGCGAGCACGACGCGATCATCCCGGTGGACGAGGCGCGGGCGTTCCGCGACGCGTTGGGTGCGGTGTCGCGAAACCCGGTGCGGTACCGGGAGGTTCCACGCGCGGGCCATGCCTTCGACCTGGTCGACACGTCGCATGCGAGGCGCTGCGCCGTGGAGGTGGCCGACTTCCTCGACGGTGTACGCGTGCACCACGAGGGCGCCCGCGTGTCCGCTGCCGTGTGAGGCTGCCCGGGCGCGACTGAAGCTCCCGGGGACGTCGTGCGTTGTGCACGACGTGATCACGAGACGAGATTTCACCGCACTGCTGGGGTTGGCCGCGGCCGGGACCGCGACGCTGCGTGCGGCGCCTGCAGCCGCGACACCGGGCGGGCACACGGAGTTTCGCAGCCTCCGCCAGGTCGACGCGGGCCCACTCACCGTCGGATACGCGGAGGACGGCCCTGCCGACGGTCCGGTGGTGATCCTGCTGCACGGCTGGCCCTACGACATCCACGCCTACCTCGACGTGGCCCCGATGTTGGCGGACAGCGGGTTTCGGGTGATCGTGCCGTACGTCCGCGGTTTCGGCAGCACGACCTTCCGCTCGGCCGACGCCATGCGCAACGGGCAGCAGGCGGCGGTGGCCGGTGACGTGGTGGATCTGATGGACGCCCTCGGCATCCCCGATGCCATCCTGGCGGGGTTCGACTGGGGCTCGCGGTCGGCCGCGATCGTGGCGGCCCTGTGGCCGCAGCGGTGTCGGGGCTTGGTCGCCGTCAGCGGGTACCTCGTGGTGGACCGGGCCGCGCAGCGGTTGCCGTTGGCCCCGCGCGCGGAATACGGCTGGTGGTACCAGTACTACTTCGCCACCGAACGAGGTGAGCGCGGCTATCGCGACAACACCCGGGACTTCAACGAGTTGATCTGGCGCCAGGCGTCGCCGCAGTGGTCGTTCGACGAGGCCACGTATGCCCGCAGCGCGGCGGCGTCCGCGAACCCCGACCACGTGGCGGTGGTGGTGCACAACTACCGGTGGCGGCTGGGACGGGCCGACGGGGAACGGCGCTACGACGAGCTGGAGCGTCGGCTCGCGGCGCGACCGCCGATCACCGTCCCGACGATCACGGTGGCCAGCGACTTCGACGGACCAGCCAGGGACGGTGCCGGGTACCGGGCGTCGTTCACCGGCCGGTACGCCCACCGGGTGCTCGACGGGATAGGCCACGACGTGCCGCAGGAGGCGCCGCGCCAGTTCGCCGACGCCGTGGTGGACGTGGCGGGTTGGGCCGCCGGATGAGCCGGCGGTGGGCGGGCGTCACTCAGGCAGCGGCCAGCGCGGCGCGCAGCAGATGGCGTCCGCGGTGGGTCCGCGACATCACCGTGCCCACGGGAATGCCTTCCAGCTCGGCGATCTCGCGGTGGGAGAGCTGGCGGACGTCGGCGTAGTAGACCGCGGCGCGCAGCGCCGGGGCCAGGTCGGCGAACGCGCGGGCGAGGCGGGGGTCGCAGAGCCGGTGCAGCGCTTCGTCCTCGGCGGACGGGTGTGCGGCACCGGAAGGCGCTGCCGCGTCGTCGAGCACGTCCACCAGGGTCTCGGCGGGCCGACGTTCGGTCTTGCGGTGGGCGCTGATCCAGGTGTTGACCAGGATGCGAAAGAGCCACGCGCGCAGGTTCGTTCCCGGCTGGAAGCGGTGCAGGTGCAGCCACGCCTTGGTCAGCGTCTCCTGCAGTAGGTCTTGCGCGTCGTGGTGGTTGCCGGCGTAGCGGCGGGCGGCGCGCTCCAGGTCGGGGACGAGGGGCAGCACGTCGCGGTCGAAGTCCGGGAGGGGAGTGGTCGGGGTGGCAGGCGAAGGAGGCATGTCCCCATGACAGCAAGGGGAGAACATCGCGTCCAACGATCGTTTTCGATGCCTGTCATCGCCCATCGCGATAGCATGCGCGGCATGGAGTTGCGGCAGTTGGAGTACTTCGTGGCGGTCGCCGACGAGATGAGTTTCACCCGCGCGGCGCAGCGGGTGCACGTGGTGCAGTCGGCGTTGTCGACGTCGGTCAAGAAGCTCGAGGAGGAACTCGACGTCGCGCTGTTCGACCGCTCACGTCAGCAGATCCGGCTCACGCCCGCCGGCGAGGAACTGCGCCACCATGCCCGCGGGCTGTTGCGCGCAGCGCGGTTGGCCAAGGACGCGCTCACCGAGTATCGGGGGAGGCTGACCGGGACCGTGGACTTCGGATCCCTGGTGACCTTCGGCCGTCTCGACGTACCGAAGGTGCTCGGCGAGTTTCACGCGGCGCATCCGTTCGTGCGAATGAGCCTGCGGCTCAGCCAGATCGGATCATCGGCCTATCTGACGTCGATCGTCGACGGCGCATTGGACCTAGCCCTGGTGTCGGCGCCGCACCGCTTTCCGGTGGGCGTCGACACCGACCTGCTGGCCGAGGAGCCGATGCTGTTCGCCTGCCGTCCCGACCACCGGTTGGCGGGCCGCAAGCGGGTGGCGCTGCGCGACCTGGCCGACGAGCCCATGGTCGGTTTCCCGGAGGGGTTCGGCATCCGGCGTCTGGTCGACGAGGCGTTCGCCGAGGCGGGGGTGATGCCGCGCACGCTCTACGAGGTCCCCGGTGACTACACGGCGTGGGCGGCGTTGGTGCGCAACGGTTTGGGGACGGCCTTCATGCCGATGAGCGAGGTACGACGCTTCGACGGGCTGCTGGGCCTCGAGTTGACCGAGCCCATCATCTGGCGCATCTACCTCGCGCGGCCCACGCCGGACCGCATCGGCCCGGCCGCTGCACGCCTGGCCGACATGCTGGTGGAGGCGGCGCGCGCGGTGTGACCATGCAGACATTGTTAGTGCCCTAACCATTTGGGTACGATCGGTCTCGTGACCCCGCCCACCGTCGCCGACGTCGACCCGCTCGCCCTCGAACAGCAGGTGTGCTTCGCGCTGGCCGTCACCAACCGCGCGGTGCTCGCGGTCTATCGCCCCCTGCTCGAACCCCTGGGACTGACGCATCCGCAGTACCTGGTGATGCTCGCGCTCTGGGATCACGACAAACGGGATCACGGCCACGAGGACCTGCTGTCGGTCAAGCAGATCGCCACGGCGTTGCAACTCGACTCGGCCACGCTGTCCCCGATGCTCAAGCGGCTGGAGTCGCTGAACCTCATCACGCGCACCCGCAGTGTCACCGACGAACGCACCACCCGGGTGGGCCTGACCGACGCCGGTAGGGCGCTGCGCGCGCAGGCCTTGAGCATCCCGGCCGCCGTCGTCGAACGCCTCGGCGTCGACCTCGACGAACTGCACGACCTGCGCCGCGTGCTGACCCGCGTGAACGCCGCCGCGCTCGCCGCCGGTGCGCTCGCCAGCTGACCACCACCATTCTCACGAGGAGCGAAAGATGGCCGCCGACACCCCGTCTCGAACCACGTCACGAACGACGCCGAACCTGTTCCAGTACCTGACGTACTGCTACGGGCGCAGGCTCCCGGAGTCGATGAACCGTTGGGTGGCAGAGGATCTCGCCTCCCAGGGCGCGGTGCGCCGGCACATGATCCGGATGGCCATCCCGCCGCTGCTGGTGTTGGGCCCGTTCTGGTTGATCCCCGCCTCGTTCTACGTCCACCTCGAGATGACGGCGCCGATCTACGTGTGGGCGCTGCTGATGGCACTGGCGCTGAACAAGGTCTGGCGTCGGCATCGGCTCGCCCAGCACGGACTCGACCCCAACCTCGTCGACGTGATCAAGCGCAAGCGCGACGCCCAGATGCACGAGGACTACGCACGGCGCTTCGGCCCCCGACCCGAAGAGGCCAAGTGGCAGTCCAACAGCAGTCCCTTCTGACCCGGTCCCCGCTGCCCTCGCGCAGGTACGCTCGCGCACGTGCAGGACACTCCGGCTGACGAGGTAGCGGCCGTCGCAGAGCAGCCGGGTAGGCGGTGGGTGCGGCTGGCGACCGTGACCACCATCCTCGCGGTCCTCCTGGGCGTCCCCTGGTGGCTCCTGGTGCTGGCCGGTCCGCGCTGGCCCGTGGCCGTCGGGCTCGCCGGAACCGCGGTGTTCGCCGCCGTGTTCGTCGCCATCCCGGCGTCGATGATGCTGGGGCACGGCCGCAGACACTCCGACCGGGCCGCCGTCCTCGGGGACTCCCTGCTCGGTGCCGCCTGGGTGGTCTTCACCTGCGCGGTGCTCGGCCAACTGCTACGGCCCGTGCTCCTCGTCGCCGGCGTCGACGATCCGATGCGGTCGCGCATCGTCGCCGCCGCCGTGATCGCCACGGCCGCGGTGGTGCTGGCGTGGGGCCACTACGCGGCCATGCGCGTCCCGCACGTCGAGCGGCGCGACCTGAACGTCGACCGCCTCGGCGCCGGACTCGACGGCCTGCGCGTCGTCGTCGTCACCGACACGCACTACGGGCCGATCGACCGCGCGCGGTGGAGCCGGAAGGTGGTGGCCCGCGTCAACGACCTCGACGCCGACGTCGTCTGCCACGTCGGGGACATCGCCGACGGCACCCCCGCCCAGCGGGACGTCCAGGCGCGCCCCCTGGCCGACGTCCGCGCCTCGATGGCGCGCGTCTACGTCACGGGCAACCACGAGTACTTCAGCGAGGCGCAGGGCTGGCTCGACTACATGACGTCGATCGGCTGGGAGGCGCTGCACAACCGGCACCTGGTGGTCAGCAGGGGCGGTGACCGCCTGGTGATCGCCGGCGTCGACGATGCCACCGCCCGCGGGTCCGGGGTGGCAGGCCACGGCGCCGACCTCGAGGCCGCCCTGGCCGGTGCCGACCCCGCGGACCCCGTACTGCTGTTGGCCCACCAGCCCAAGCAGGTCGCCCGCGCCGCCGCGGCAGGCGTCGACCTGCAACTGTCCGGGCACACCCACGGCGGGCAGATCTGGCCGTTCAACTTCCTGGTGCGGCTGGAGCAGCCGGTCGTCGCCGGTCTGAGCAGGCACGGCGAGCGCACCCAGCTCTACACCAGCCGGGGGACCGGGTTCTGGGGTCCGCCGTTCCGGGTCTTCGCACCCAGCGAGATCACGGTGCTGACGTTGCACGCCCTGATGCGTTAGGCGTGCGATCGCGCCATCGGGGTATCCACCCGGCATGACAGCCCTGCCCGACGACCCCGATCCGAGCCGGACCCCCGGCCTGGAACCAGGAGGCGGCGTCCTTCCCGGCGATACCCCACCCGACACCGACCAGACGTCGGCGACCGCCAACAAGGATCCCGTGGTCCGCCACAAGCTGTCCCCGGCCGGAGCCACCGGCATCTCGGCCATCGTGGTCGTCATCGTGATGTTCGCGATCATCGCCGTGCTGCTGTCGGTGTACCTGGCCCACAAGTACGGCTAGCGAGGCCGCGGCTGGCGAACCTTCAGGTGGCGCTGTGGATGGCAGCCCGGATGGAGGGCTGCAGCGTGCTGTCGGCGACGAACACCATCTCGTCGCCGGCCTCCAGCACGTGCTGATGACGGGGCAGCAACACCTCGCCGGCGCGCACGATCGTCACCAGCGCGGTGTCGTGCGGCAGCCGTAGGTCGGCCACGCGCTGGCCCACCAGGGGGTTGTCGGCGGGCAGGGTCAACTTGGCGACCTCGGCGCGGCCCTCCTTGAGACCCATCAGCCGCACCAGGTGCCCCACGTCGATGGCCCCTTCGATGCCGGCCACCAACGCCCCCGGCGTCGACACCGCCACGTCGATGCCCCACGACTGCCCGAACAGCCATTCGTTGCGCACGTCGTTGATGCGGGCCACCACCCGGCGGACGCCGAACTCGGACTTGGCCAGCAGGCCGATGACGATGTTGGCCTTGTCGTCGCCGGTCGCCGCGATCAGCACGTCGCACGTCTCGACGGCGGCCTCCTCGAGAGCCGACAGTTCGCAGGCGTCGGCCAGCAGCCAGTCGGCGTGCACCACGGTGTGCGGTTCGAACTTGCGGCGGTCACGCTCGACGAGCAGCACCTTGTGGCCGTTGTCCAGCAACTCCTGCGCCACCGACCGGCCGACGTTGCCCGCCCCGGCGATCGCGATCCGCATCGTGCGCTGCGCCACGGCACCATCCTCCCCGATGCGTGCGCTTGAAATACTGGCACCGCGATACTGGTGCCCCAACCCGCCGATCCCGACACCGACCCCACCGACGGAAAGCCGGAATGAGCCTGCACGAGCTGTACCTCGTCCTGTTGACGGGTGGGCTCGTGCTGTTGGCGAGCATCGTCGGAACCCGCATCGCCACCACGGTGGGCTTTCCCAGCCTGTTGTTCTTCCTGTTCGTCGGCGTCGCGATCGGCGAGGACGGGCTGGGCCTGCAGTTCGACGACGCGGAACTGGCGCGCAACGTGTGCACCGCGGCGCTGGCGATCATCCTCATCGAGGGCGGTCTGACCACGCGGTTCGCCGACATTCGCAAGGTGCTCGCCCCGGCGGGCGCGCTGGCGACCGTGGGCGTGGTGACCAGCACGTTGATCACCGCCGTCGGGGCGCACGTGCTGCTGCGCATGGACTGGCAGCTGGCGCTGCTGCTCGGCGCCATCGTGTCCTCGACGGACGCCGCCGCCGTGTTCTCGGTGCTGCGGGTGCTGCCACTGCCCCGGCGGCTGGCCGGACTGCTCGAGGCGGAGTCCGGCTTCAACGACGCGCCGGCCGTGATCCTGGTGCTGATGTTCAGCATCGTGCCCTTCGTGTTCGACGCCGAGGGTGCCGTCACCGGGATGCTGTTCGAACTCGTCGCCGGTTCGGCGCTCGGGCTCGCCGTGGGTTACCTCGGCGCTGCGGCGCTGCGGCGGATCGCGCTCCCGGCCTCGGGGCTCTACCCCATCGCGACGTTCGGCCTGGGCCTGGTGGCCTTCGCCGCCGCGGGGGCCCTGCACGCCAGCGGGTTCATCGCCGCCTACCTGGCCGCGGTCCTGCTGGCCAACTCCGGGCTGCCGCACCGCTCGGCCACCCGGTCGTTCGCCGAGGGGCTGGGCTGGCTGGCCCAGATCGCACTGTTCGTCCTGCTGGGTCTGCTGGTGGATCCCAGCGACCTGCCACGCGACATCGTGCCCGCCATCGTGATCGGTCTGGTGCTGCTACTGGTCGCACGACCGGTGTCGGTGGTGCTGTCGCTCTTCGGGTTTCGCGTCCGCTGGCGCGAGCAGGTGTTCCTGTCCTGGGCGGGGTTGCGCGGCGCGGTGCCGATCGTGCTGGCGACGTTCCCCATCGTGGCGGGGGTGCCGGGTGGCGACCGCCTGCTCAACATCGTCTTCGTCCTGGTGGTGGTCTTCATCCTCATCCAGGGGCCGACGCTGCGTCCCGTCGCGCACCTGCTGGGGCTGATCACGCCGGAGTCGACGCGCGAGATCCAGGTGGAGGCGGCGCCGTTGGACGTGCTGGACGCCGAACTGCTCACGATGCGGGTGCAGCCCGCGTCGCGACTGCACAACGTGACGATCGTCGAACTGCGGCTGCCCGATCCCGCGGTGATCACGCTCATCATCCGCGACGGCACCACGTTCGTGCCGCTGCCGGACACCCGGATCGAAGCGGGTGACGAACTGCTCATCGTGACGACGAGCAAGACCCGCGCCGCGGCGGAGGCCCGGCTGCGCGCGGTGAGCCGCCGCGGCAAGCTGGCGCACTGGTTCGACGAATACGGCGCCCCCGACTGACGGCGGCGGGAACGGCTAGGTCACGACAGCTAGGCCGCCGCGTGCCCGATCCTTCGGGACAGGATGGCGGCGACGTCGTCGGGCCGTTCCTCCACCACGTAGTGCTGACCGTCGCGCAGGATCTCGGCCCGCACGTCGCGCCACCCGAAGTCGGTGCGCAACTCCGACGCGGTGTCCACGAGGGCGGGACCGAACACGTGCTCGCCGCCGACCAGGGTGAGGGGCACGTCGATGGGTCCGCGATGGTCGACGTTGTGCCAAATGTTCTGCGGCATGGCGCGATACACCTCGAACGCGGCGTGCAGGTGCGCGTCGTCCCCGTAGGCGGCCGCGTAGTGCTCGACGTCGGACGGGCTGAAGACACCGTCGCCGCGGGTACCGACGTCGAAGAAGTGGCTGAAGTACTCGGCCTCGCGGCCGCGCACCAGCTTCTCCGGAAGGTCGGGCACCATGTGGAACTCGGCGTGCCACAGCTCCACGTCGACGTCGGGGTTGACGAAGCGCGACGTGCCGGGGATGAGCGTCTCGAGAATCGTTGCGCTCAGCGTCTCGTCGGCATACGACCGGGCGTAGGCGTAGGCGACCCAGCCGCCGATGTCGTGCCCCGCGACGTGCACCGGTCCCAGGCCCAGGCGCTCGACGAGGCCGTGCACGTCGGCCGCCAGGGTGGCGGCGTCGTACCCGTCGTCGGGGGCGTCGGACCCGCCGACGCCGCGCAGGTCCACCGCGACCGTCGTGTAGGTGGAGTCCAGGCGGGCCATGACGTCGCGCCACTCGTACCAGTCCTGCGGAAAGCCGTGCAGCAGCACCATGGTGGGACCGCTGCCGCTGCGGACGTAGTGCATCCGCACGCCGTCGACGTCGATGGTGTGGGACTCCATGAGCCAGTACTACCCGTTTTCGCGGGAATCTTGCCTCGTCAAACGCTAAGTTGACGATATCGTTGTAAACGCCGGAGGCCGACGGCCGCCGAGGTGGACGGCGCGGGCGCCAGCGCCCGCTCGAGCCGCTCCCGCACCGCCGCGGTGTCGACGTGCGTGCCGATGGCGACGAGGTTGTTCGCCTGCGCACCGGCCGCGGCGGAGCGCACGTGGATGGACGTGCCCACCAGGTTGACGACGTAGCGACGCACGCGGCCCGCCGCACGCACCGCGACGGTGCCCTTCATGCGGTACACCCCGGCGGGCGGTTCCTCCAGCAGGTCGATCACGGCCCCCGCCTCCACGCAGCCGTCGGCGAGCACCGTGACCGAGTCGGCGTGGACGTGGTCGGGATGGTCGGCGTGGGCCTCCACCAGCAGGTCGCGGAACGACAGCTGCCCCGTCTCGGTCGCGTCGCCGATGTCGTACAGCAACCGGGGGTCGACGCGGCCGTTGGTGACGCCCACCACGTGTGCGTCCGGATTGCGTTCTCGCACACGCGCTTCGATGCGTCGCAGCGCTTCATCGCGGTCGCCGGGGACCTGGTCCAGCTTGTTGACGACGACGAGTGACGCCGCGGCGTACCGGGCGGGCGGGGCGGCGGTCACCGTGTCGACGGTGTCGAAGTGGGTCAGGGCGTCGATCACGTCGACCACGCCACCGGGGCGCACCCGCTCCACGCCGCTGAAGCGGATCAGCCGCGCGATCGCCACCGGGTCCGCCAGCCCGCTGGCCTCCACGATGATGGCGTCCAACGCGAGCTTGGGATCGGCGAGTCTCTCGAGCGCCTCGTCCAGGCCGCCGTCGTCGGGCAGGCAGCAGATGCACCCGCCCGTGATCGACGCCGGCTCGTCGACCTGCCCCGTGACGAGGCCGGCATCGACGTTCAGTTCCCCGAAGTCGTTGATCACCACGCCGATGCGGGCGCCCGGCGTGCGCAAGACGTGGTTGAGCAGCGTGGTCTTGCCCGCGCCCAGATACCCGGTGAGGGCGATGACGGGGATGGGTTCCACGGCGTCGCAGTCTAGAGCCCGGACCCGACGGCCCGAATCCAGCGCCGCGGGAATGCGCGCGGCCGTGCGGCGGTTGGCCAAGATCAGAAGCCAATCCAGGCCACGCCAGTAGGGGAGACGGTCATGTCGGGACGTACCGAGTCAATGCGCACCGGCGGCCGTGTCGCCGCCGCCGTCTTCGCCCTGGTCGGAGGTGGCGTGCTGGGCGCCGCAGGCCTGGCGCAGGCCGCACCCGCGTCCGCCGACTCGTGCGCCGACGTGGAGGTGGTGTTCGCACGCGGCACGGCGGAGCCCGTCGGCGTCGGAAGGGTGGGTCAGGGTTTCGTCGACTCACTGCGAAACGACCTGCCGGGCAAGAAGATCGACGTCTATGCCGTGAACTACCCGGCGTCCTACGACTTCCTGAAGGCCACCGAGGGCGCCGCCGACGCGAGTGCGCGGGTGCAGTCCATCGCGGCGACGTGCCCCAACACCGCGATCGTGCTCGGCGGCTACTCGCAGGGCGCCGCGGTGGTCGATGCCATCACCTCGCCCCCGGGCTCGCTGTTCGGCTTCGCCGCTCCGATGCCCGACCCAATCGCCGATCACGTCGCCGCCGTCGCGGTGTTCGGCAACCCGTCCAACAAGATCGGTCAGCCGCTGCCGCAACTGAGCCCGCTCTACGGCGCCAAGGCCGTCGACCTGTGCAACGGCGCCGACCCGGTGTGCTCGCCGGGCGACGATCGCGCCGCGCACAGCCTCTACGTGCAGGCCGGCCTGACGGATCAGGCAGCGGCCTTCGCCGCCGACCGCGTCCGCGGGCACTCGGCCCCGGCGGCCGTGGCGCAACTCGCCTCCGGCGTGGCGCCCTGACCCGGCAGCGGTAACCCCGTCGCCCGCGGACCCGGCCCGGGCATACTGACCACGTGAAGGCCGTCAGCTGTACGCGTGGAGAACTCACGGTGGTGGACCTGCCCGACCCGCGCCCCGCGCGCGGGCAGCTGGTCCTCGACGTCCGGCGCTGCGGGATCTGCGGGTCCGACCTGCACGCCAAGGACCACGCCGACGAACTCACCGAGGTGATGGCCGCGGTGCACTACGACGACTTCATGCGGGGCGACACCCCCGTGGTGATGGGCCACGAGTTCTGCGGCGAGGTCGCCGACCGCGGTGCCGGCGTCCCCAAGGAGTTCGCGCCGGGCACCCTGGTGGTGTCCTTCCCGCTGCTTCGCGCCGACGGCGGCGTGCACCTCACCGGCCTCTCGCCGCGCGCCCCCGGCGCCTACGCCGAGCAGGTGCTCGCCGAGGCGTCGATGAGCTTCGTCGTTCCCAACGGGTTGTCCGCCGACGTCGCCGCGCTCACCGAACCCATGGCCGTCGCCCTGCACGCGGTGCGACGCAGCGGGGTGGGCAAGCGCGACGTCGCCATCGTGATCGGGTGCGGACCCGTGGGGCTGGCGGTGATCTGCCACCTCAAGGCCATGGGGGTCGACACCATCGTCGCCAGCGACTTCTCGCCGGGGCGACGGGACCTGGCGCGACGCTGCGGCGCACACGTCGTCGTCGACCCGGCGGTGGACTCGCCGTATGCGACGTTCGAGAAGCGGCGGGGCGTCATCACGTCGGCGCCCGCGCTCTACGAGTTGGGCATGTCGTCGATGGAGAAGCTGCGCCGCGTTCCCGGATGGCAGCACCTCTACCGCATCGCCGACAAGCTGGGGGCCGCGGGCCCCAAACGCCCGGCGATCTTCGAGTGCGTCGGTGTTCCCGGCATGCTCGACGGCATCGCCGCCGCGGCGCCGCTCGGGGCACTCGTCACGGTGGTCGGGGTGTGCATGGGCGAGGACCGGTTGCGTCCCGCCATGGCCATCAGCAAGGAACTCGACCTGCGGTTCGCGTTCGGGTACACACCGCTGGAGTTCCGCGACACCCTGCACCTGCTCGCCGACGGCAAGCTCGACGCGGCGCCCCTGGTCACGGGAACGGTCGGCCTCGACGGCGTCGCGGACGCGTTCACCGCGCTGGGCGATCCCGAGGCGCACGCCAAGATCCTGATCGATCCCCGCCGGGCGGGATAGTGGGCCGGCGCCTCGTCGCCGTGCCGGCGGTCGCGGTGCTCCTGCTGCTGGCCGGCTGCGCCGGCTCCGAGGACGCCGCACCCACGGCCGAGCCGACGTCGACCAGCACGCAGCCGGGGCCGCCCCGCGGCAACGGCGTCGACAAGTTCCCGCTGGGGCCCGGCCGCCACACCGTCGACGACGACGCCGGCTGGGTGTTCTTCCGCACGCCCGCCGGGCAGGGGTGCGGCATCGCCCCCATCGGCCGCGTCGTCGGCTGCGACTTCGTACCTGCCGGCGCGCCCCCGGGCACCGATCAGACGGTGATCGAGGACGACCGGCCCGCGGTGTACCGGCAGACGAGCCCGCGGTTCACCCGCGACGTCGAGGTGCTGCCGCCTGGCCACCGCCTCACCAACGGTGCCACTCGCTGCGCCGTGCTCGACGACGGCGCCGTGCAGTGCGAGATCAAGGGCGGCGCGCACGGTTTCATCGTCTCGGCGACCACCGGGGTGCTGTGGTGACCATCGCACGCGCCAGGCACGAGTCCCGGCGCGGTTAGGGTGGAGCGGTGGGACGCAACCGACTGCTGATCGCCGCCGCCGCCGTCGTCGTGGTCCTGGTGGCGGGCGGCGTGGCCTGGGTGACGCTCGGACATCGCTCGTCCGGTGGCGAGCAGCGGGCGCCGGACACCGCGGCCGCCGACCCCTCGTCGTCCATTCCCGGCGTCGTGCGCGAGGACTATCCCGCAGGCCACCACGTCAACGCCCAGCAGCGCGTTGCCTACGACCACCTACCGCCGTTCGGCGGTGCACACGACGCGGTGTGGGCGACCTGTACGGGCATCGTGTATCCGCGGGCCATCCGCAACGAGAACGCCGTGCACTCGCTGGAGCACGGCGCCGTGTGGATCACCTACGACCCGAATGCGCTGCAGCCCAACCAGATCGAGAGCCTCGCGATGCTCGTCGACGGGCAGCCCTACACCATGATGTCGCCGTACCCGGGGCTCGACAGCCCGCTGTCGGTGCAATCCTGGGGCCACCAGCTCACGCTCACCGACCCGTCCGACCCGCGGCTCGTCGAGTTCATCGAGAAGCTGCGACTCAACGAGAACACCTACCCCGAGCCCGGAGCCAGTTGCGCGTCACCGTATTTCGACGTCGACAACCCGCCGCCGTTCGATCCCAGCCCGCCGGGACCCGACGCGGTGCCGGTCAAGTGAATCGCGCCGCACGCGTCTGGGCCGCCGTCGGCGCGGCGGTGCTGCTGCTCGTGGGCGTCGGGCTCGGCGCGTTGCTCACACGCGGCGGCGACGCACCGACCGCGACGGCAGGCCCCGTCGACGTCGGCTTCTCCCAGGACATGTCCGTGCACCACGCGCAGGCCGTCGACATGGCGACCACCGAACTGACCGGCGGATCCGACGAGCGCATCAAGAACCTGGCGTTCGACATCCTCACCACCCAGCAGAACCAGATCGGGCGGATGCAGGGCTGGCTGACCGCCTGGGGCCGGCCGCTGCTACCCACGGGCGGCCACATGGCGTGGATGGGCCCAGATGCCCCAGGTGCCCACGAGGGGCACGGGATGGCTGGGATGGACGCCATGGCGAAGATGCCCGGGATGGCCACCTCCGCGGAACTGGCCCGGTTGCGGCAGGCGGAGCCGACGGCCAAGGACGTGCTCTTCCTGCAGTTGATGCTGCGCCATCATCAGGGTGGTGTCGGCATGCTGGAGGCCGCCGAACGCGATGCCGAGGCCGGGTACGTACGCGACCTGGCCGCGCAGATGCTCGCGACCCAGACGTCGGAAAGTGCCTTGATGACACGGTTGTTGGCGGATCGCAACGCTCCCGTGCTCCCGATGAACTGAGTGCCGCGCGTTCCCGCCATCTACTATGTGGGTACGTAGATCGTTCGACCCTGGAGACCCACCGTGACCACGCATCACCGGCAGCGCCTGCTCGGGATGTTCGCCATCCTCGTGATCGGCGTGCTCGTCGCGGTGTTGCAGAGCGGCTCGGCGCCGACCGACGACGCCGCGACCACCAAGCACGGCGTCGCGTTGCCGCCCCTGTTGCCGCCGGCGCTGCAGATCACGCCGCGTCCGGGTGCCACGAACGTCGCCCCGGTCGGCGAGGTCGCCGTCACCGCGACGGCCGGCACGCTCACCGACGTCCGCATGACCAACGAACAGGGTCGCGTGGTGGCCGGGCAACTCAGCGCCGACCGCACCGCGTGGAAGCCGGCCGAACCCCTCGGCTACGGACGCAGCTACACGCTGGCGGTCACCGGGCGCGGCACCAACTCCACCACGGTCACGCGCACCACCGACTTCACCACCGTCACCCCGCAGAACCAGGCGGACGTCTCGTTCAACACGACGCTGGGCACGTCGTTGGTCGAGGGCGGCACCTACGGCGTCGGCACCGTGATCGTGGCGCAGTTCGACCGCCCCGTCACCGATCGCGCAGCCGCGCAGAATCACCTGGTGGTCACCACCGATCCGCCGGTCGAGGGTGCGTGGACGTGGATCGACGATCGCAAGGCGCACTGGCGCCCGCGCGAGTACTACCCGGCGGGCACCGCGGTGACGATGCGGGCCAACGTCTACGGCACCGACCTGGGCTCCGGTGTCTACGGCGCGCAGGACCGCAGCACCAGCTTCCGGATCGGGCCCTCGCACGTCTCGATCGCCGACGACGTGACCAAGCAGGTCAGCGTGTACGTCGACGGTCGACTGGTGCGCACCATGCCCACCTCGATGGGGCGGGGCGGCACCGAGGTGCACGGCGGCAAGACGGTGTCGTACTGGACGCAGCCCGGGGTCTACACCGTGATGGAGAAGGCCAACCCCGTGATCATGGACTCGTCGACGTACGGGGTGCCGGTGGGCGCGGGCTCCGGGTACCGGCTCACCGTGCCGTACGCCACGCGCATCAGCCCCGACGGGATCTACCTGCACCAGCTCGAGGACACCCGCTGGGCCCAGGGCAACACCAACGTGTCCGCGGGATGCCTGAACCTCAACGCCGAGAACGCCAAGTGGTTCTTCGAGCTGTCCCAGCCCGGTGACGTCGTCGAGGTGCGCAACACCGGCGGCAAGCCGCTCGAGCAGTGGCAGAACGGCGATTGGAGCGTGCCGTGGGAGACGTGGCTGGCCGGCAGCGCGGTGTCCGGACGAGGGTGACGCGCCCCATGCAGCAGCGGGGCTTCGGCGACCTGGAGGCGGTGGTCATGGAGCGCGTGTGGGAGGCCGGGGACCAGGTGACGGTGCGCGACGTGTTCGGCGAGCTGTCGGCGATGCGCGAGATCGCCTACACCACGGTGATGTCCACGATGGACAACCTGTTCCACAAGGGGTGGCTGGACCGCGAGCGCGACGGCAAGGCCTACCGCTACTGGGCGACGATGACGCGCGAGGAACGCTCCGCGAACCTGATGCGGGACGCGTTCCAGGCCGGTGGCGACGCCGATCTGGTGTTGACGTTCTTCCTCGACCAGATGAGCCCGGAGGAGTCGGCGCGGCTGCGGGCCGCGCTGCGCAAGACGGAGCGCCGGCGGTCGGGTCCGTGATGACCGCGACCTGCCTACTGGCGTACGCGGCAGTGCTGACGTTCGCGGTGCCCACGGTGCTGACGCGGGTGACGGGCCGCGGCATCAGCCCGCGGTTGTCGGTCGGGGTGTGGCTGAGCGCGATCGGGCTGGCCGTCGCGGCGTGGCTGGGTGCCGGCGCCGGCATGGCCGCCGAACTGTTCGAGGCGCACGGTTCGGCCGCGGCGGCACGGCTGTGCGTGGACCTGCTGCTGGCCGTGCACCACCTCGGCTGGGGTGGTGACGTGATCCTGGCCGTGCTGGTGGCCACCGGGGTGGCGGCGTCGGCGGTCGTGGCGCGCCGGCTGCAGCGCACGCTGCGTGAGTTCTGGTTGCGCAGCAACGAACATGCCAGCGCTGCAAGGATATTGGGAAGCCCGAACCGCCATCCCGGAGTCGTGGTGATGCCCGCCGCGCGTGCCGCGGCGTACTGCGTCGCGGGTCAGCCGGACGCCATCGTGGTGACGACGGCCGCGGTCGACGCGCTGCCTCCCGCACAACTCGACGCCGTCGTCGCGCACGAACGGGCCCACCTCGCGCAGCGGCACCCGCAGCTGCTGATGGTGCTGCGTGCGTTGGCCGCAGCGCTGCCACGGTTGCCGCTGTTCCGTGCCGCCCCGGCCGCCGTGGAACCCCTGCTGGAGCTGTGGGCCGACGACGTCGCCGTGCGCAGGTGTGGCCGGGAGGTCCTGCTGGACGGGCTGGTGGCGCTGGCGGGTCAGCCGAGGGCCCCCGGAGGTGCCCTGGGGGTCGGGGACGTCGCCGTGGCGCGGCGCGCGGCGCGGCTCGCCCGGCCGGACGGGGCCGCGGCACTCCTCCGGCAACGGGTCTCGCTGACCGCCACGCTGGTGCTGTTCGTGTGCCTGCCGGGTGTGCTTGCGTGGCTGTGCTATTGGTGAGGGCCGCCGACACTCCGCACGATGACGGTTCCCTGGCGTGTCGTGTCAGCAACCGTAGTCTCGAGAGCAACGAGGGGAGTCGCGAGTGCGCAACGGTCTGAGGCTCGCGGCAGTGGCGTCGAGCGCAGTAGTGATGTCGTGCGCGGTGGTGCTGACCGGCTGCGCGGGCGGCCAGAAGCCGAACGCCGAGCAGAGCAGCGGCGCCACCGCGACCACCAGTGACACCACCACGACCACCACGCCGCCGCCGGCGATCGTGAGCCCCAGTGCACTGGACCCCGGTCGGTTCCCCACGCAGCCGCGGCCGCCGCTGGGCACCGCGGGGTCCCCCGAACGAGGTGCCGTCGTCGACGCCCAGCACCTCGCCGACTACGTGGTGGGTCCGTGGGAGGTCGACGAGGCCATCACCAGCCCCTACCTGTCCACCACGTTCCTACTCGGCAACGCCGGAGGACTCGAGCAATTGGGGCCCACCCAGCTGTCGGAGGCCGCCGGGCGCCACCGCATGGTGAACGGCTTCGCCTCGGCGCGCCAGGCGGAGGGCAAGTCCGTCCTCGTCAACGCCGTGCTGCGCTTCCCGGACCCCGAGGCCGCCAAGGCCGCCGCCGCGGACATGAACATCGCCGCCACGCAGGTGCGCATCCAAGGGGAGACGCCACTGCCCACCGACATCCCCGCGCACGCCGACACCCTCGCCACGACCTACCCGTTCACGCCGTCCGGCGCCCCGGTGCCCTGGGCCGCCGTGCGGGCCTTCACGCCGCACGGGCCGTACGTCACCATGCAGGTGGCGCAGTCGGCCGAGGGAGTCGACGGAGCGAAGGGGCTGGCCGCCAAGGCCATCGACGCGCAACTGCCCCGCATCGACGGGTTCGCCCCGGCACCCGCGGACGCGCTGGCCGGGGTCCCCGTGGATCCGACGGGTCTGCTCGCCCGCACCCTCCCGGGAGGCGAGGACACCGCGGCGACGAAGAACGCCGTCTACGGCCGCGCCGGTGCCCTGCACTTCCAGAGCAACCCGTCCGGGTCGTCGGACCTGTTCAAGGACAACGGGGTCGATGCCGTCGCGATGGCCGCCACCAACGTCTACCAGGCCCGTGACGAGGCGGCGGCCGCGCGGGTTGCCGACGCCTTCGGGGTGGAGGTCGACACGCAGGGCGTCACGCCCGCCGACCCGGTGCCGGGGTTGCCCGCCAGCCGCTGCCTCACCTTCCCGAGCGGCTTCTACTGCGTGGCCCCCGCCGCGCGGTACGCCATCGAGGTGCAGGGTGCCGATCTGCCCACGGTGCACCAGCAGGTCGCGGCGCAGTACGTCACGCTCACGGCGCGCTGACCCGCACCCTCACGTGCCGCAGAACGTCCGGTAGTTCACGAAGTCGTCCGGGGCGGGCTCGGCGTAGCGGCCCAGCCCGGGCCGCTCGTCGAACGGCGCAGTCGTCACCTCCACCAACCGCTGCACGGGGCCGACGTCGCCCGCCGTGGCCGCCGCCAACGCCTCTTCGACGAGGTGGTTGCGTGGGACGTAGATGGGGTTGACGCGCTGCATCGCCGCGGCGTCGGGACCCAACGCACGCCACCGCGTCAACCAGGCGTCGAACCCGGCGAGGTCGGCGAACAGCCCCCGCACCGGTTCGGCAGCACCGTTCGCGGCGGCGCCGAGGAACCGGAAGAACGACGTGAAGTCGACGCGGTTGGCGGCCATCAGCTCGAGGACGTCGGTGACCACCGCATCGGCCCCGGCGGCCCCGGTGATGCCGAGCTTGGCCCGCAGGCGGGTGTTCCACGCCTCGTCGTAGCGCGGCGCGAAGCCCTGCAGCGATGCGGTGGCCAACTCGATCGCGGTGTCCGGGTCGTCGTCGATGAGGGGCAGTAGCGTCTCGGCGAACCGCGCCAGGTTCCACGCCGCGATCGCGGGCTGGTTGCCGTAGGCGTACCGCCCGGCGTGGTCGATCGAGCTGAAGACGGTCGCGAGGTCGAATGCCTCCATGAATGCGCACGGCCCGTAGTCGATGCTCTCGCCGGAGATCGTCATGTTGTCGGTGTTCATCACGCCATGGATGAACCCGACGGACATCCACCGGGCGACCAGCTCGGCCTGGACGGCGGCGACGGACTCGAACAGGGCCAGGTAGGGGCGGGGCGCGTCGGCGACCGCCGGGTGATGCCGGGCGATCGCGTGATCGGCGAGTCGCCGCAACAGGCCGGCGTCCCGGGTCAGCGCCGCGTACACGAAGCTGCCGACGCGCAGGTGGCTGCCGGCCACCCGCGTCAGCACGGCGCCGGGCAGCGGGGTCTCCCGGTAGACGTCCCGGCCGGTGGCGCAGACCGCGAGCGCACGCGTGGTCGGGACGCCGAGCGCGTGCATGGCCTCGCCGATCACGTATTCGCGCAGCATCGGACCCACCGCCGCCAGCCCGTCACCGCCGCGGGCGAACGGCGTGGCGCCCGAACCCTTGAGGTGCAGGTCGCGCAGCCCGTCGGGGGTCCGAACCTCGCCGAGCAGCAGGGCCCGGCCGTCGCCGAGCCGTGGCACCAGCCCGCCGAACTGGTGTCCGGCGTAGGCCTGCGCGACGGGACGGGCCCCGTCGGGAACGGCGTTGCCCACCAGGAAGCGCACGCCGTCGGGCGTCCGCAACCACGATGCGTCCAGGCCGAGCTCGGCGGCCAGTGCGTCGTTGAGCAGCAGCAGTCGCGGTGCCGGCGCCTCGAACGCCTGCCACTCGACGGCCATCTCCGGCAGCTCACGCGCGAAGAGGTGGTCCAGGACCAGGGTGTCGGCGGGAGTGCTCACCCCTTCGAGCGTACTCAGGCGACGACGTGCGGGGCCGACGAGCGGAGGGTCCACCATCGGGTGGGCCTTCGTTGGACGGTGTTGTCGACTGCAAGCATTATCGCCCAACGTGATTCGCCATCCCGCCGGCCGTCGGCGCTGGCGTGAAGACCCGTTTGGCAGCCCGCCGAGCGGGTAGCCGACGGTCCATCGCACGGGCACGGCCGGTGGCCGATCGAGGAAGGGAGCACGACGGTGGCAGAACCGGACGAAGCCACGAGTGGCCTGGTGGTGACGAGAGAGACCACGGCGCCACGGTCGCGGGTGTGGGAGGTGATGGCCGACGGTTGGACCTACTCGCAGTGGGTCGTCGGCAACAGCAGGATGCGCGCCGTGGATCCGCACTGGCCCCAACCGGGAAGCACCATCCGGCATTCCGTCGGGGTGTGGCCGTTGCTGCTGGACGACAGCACCGTGGTGGACGAGTGCGTGCCGCTGGAGCGGCTGGTCCTGATCGCCAACGGCCGACCCCTCGGGAAGGCCCGGATCACGTTGCGACTCTTCGACACCGACACCGGGTGCCGCATCGAGATGGCGGAGGTGCCGGTGAGCCCGCCGATGAGCTGGCTGCCCGACCGCGTGGCCCTGGCCGCGGCGCTGCCGCGCAACCGCGAATGCACCTGGCGGCTGGCCGCGCTCGCCGAACGCAGGTCACCGGAGGACTGATCGCGGCCCGCCCGGACACGACGGCGCCCGCGGACCGAGGGGTCCACGGGCGCCGCGTGTTCGACGGCGGTTACTTCTTCAGATCGAACCGGTCCGCCTCGGTCACCTTGACCCAGGCTGCGACGAAGTCGTCGACGAACTTGCGCTGGTTGTCGTCCTCGGCGTACACCTCGGCGACGGCGCGCAGCACCGAGTTCGACCCGAACACGAGGTCGTTGGCCGTTGCGGTCCAACGCTTCTGGCCGGTGGCGCGGTCGACGCCCTCGTAGACGTTCTCGCCCGTCTCCGCCGACTTCCACTGCGTGCTCATGTCGAGCAGGTTGACGAAGAAGTCGTTGGACAGCACACCCGGCCGCTCGGTGAACACGCCGTGCTTGCTCCCGCCATGGTTGGCGCCGAGTGCGCGCAGGCCACCCACCAGCACCGTCAGTTCCGGCGCGGTGAGGTCGAGCAGGTAGGCCTTCTCGACCAGCAGCTGCTCCAGCGGCGACTTCTCGCCGGCACGGACGTAGTTGCGGAAGCCGTCGGCCTGCGGTTCGAGCACCGCGAACGACTCGACGTCGGTGTTCTCCTGCGTGGCGTCGGTGCGGCCCGGGTGGAACGGCACGGTGACGTCGAAGCCGCCGTCCTTGGCCGCCTTCTCGATGGCGGCGTTGCCCGCGATGATGATCAGGTCGGCCAGCGAGACGTTCGTGCCGGACTCCTGCTGGATCTTCTCCAGGACGGGCAGCACCTTCGCCAGCTCCGCGGGCTCGTTGGCCTCCCAGTTCTTCTGCGGCTCCAGGCGCAACCGGGCACCGTTGGCGCCGCCACGCTTGTCCGTGCCGCGGAAGCTCGACGCCGAGGCCCAGGCGGTCTTGACGAGCTGCTGCACCGAGAGACCGGACTCGAGGACCTTGGCCTTCAGCGCCGCCACGTCGGCGTCGGAGATCAGCTCACCCTCGACCGGCGGGACCGGGTCCTGCCACAGCTGCGGCTCGGCCACCCAGGGGCCGAGGTAGCGGCTGACCGGACCCATGTCGCGGTGCAGCAGCTTGTACCAGGCCCGGGCGAACGCGTCGTTCATCTCCTCGGGGTGATCCAGCCAGCGCCGTGTGATCTCGCCGTAGATCGGGTCGACCCGCATCGAGACGTCGGTGACCAGCATCGTGGGCTTGCGCGGCGGGCCGCCGAACGGATCGGGGATGGTGGCCTCGGCGTCCTTGGCCTCGAATTGCCAAGCGCCGGCGGGGCTCTTGGTCAGCTCCCACTCGTTGCCGTACAGGATCTCCAGGTAGCCGTTGCTCCACTGCGTGGGCGTCGCGGTCCAGACGACCTCCAGGCCGCTGGTCACCGTGTCGTTGGCGTTGCCGGAACCGAACGGGCACTTCCAGCCCAGACCCTGCTGCTCGATGGGCGCACCCTCGGGCTCGGGGCCCACGTTGACGTCGGCGGCGCCGTGGGTCTTGCCGAGCGTGTGGCCACCGACGATGAGCGCGGCGGTCTCCTCGTCGTTCATCGCCATCCGGCCGAACGTCTCGCGGATGTCGTGCGCGGCGGCCAGCGGATCCGGCTTGCCCTCCGGCCCTTCGGGATTGACGTAGATCAAGCCCATGGTCGTGGCGCCGTAGGGCTCGCCGAGTTCGCGGTCGCCGTCATTGGTGCCGTTGTAGCGCTTGTCGGTGCCCAGCCAGGTGTCCTCCTGGCCGTAGAGCACCTCCTCGGGCTCCCAGATGTCCTCGCGGCCGAAGCCGAACCCGAAGGTCTTGAAGCCGGCCGACTCCAGGGCGACGTTGCCGGCGAACACCAGCAGGTCGGCCCACGAGATCTTGCTGCCGTACTTCTTCTTCAGCGGCCACAGCAGGCGACGGGCCTTGTCCAGGTTGGCGTTGTCGGGCCAGCTGTTCAGCGGGGCGAAGCGCTGCGCGCCCTGGCCGCCGCCACCGCGGCCGTCGTAGATGCGGTAGGTGCCCGCGGCGTGCCAGCTCATCCGGATGAACAGGCCGGCGTAGCTGCCGTAGTCGGCGGGCCACCAGTCCTGCGACGTGGTGATGAGTTCGAGCAGGTCGCTGCGCAGGGCCTCGACGTCGAGCTTGGCGAACGCCTTGGGGTAGTCGAAGTCCTCGCCGAGCGGGTTGCCCTTGGCGGGCTGCTTGTGCAGCACGGAGACGTCGACCTGCTCCGGCCACCAGTCGCGGTTGGTCAGCGGCGCATGCCCCTTGGGGTGCGGCGCGTCGATGATCGGGTTCTCCGACTCACTGTTGCTGGCGGTCGTGGAATCGGAGTGGGGAGGACGGGCATCGGACGTATCGGATGACACGAGATTCCTTTCATCAATTGGGTGATGGGGCTGCTGCGATCACGGGATGTGATCAGGAACTTCGAGCGGTGGTGGCGTCGGCGATGCAGTCGGGGCACAGGCCCCAGTAGATGACTTCGGCCTCGTCGATCACGAAGCCGCGGTCGTCGGAGGCGCTCAGGCAGGGGGCGTCGCCGACGGCGCAGTCGACGTCGGCGATGGTGCCGCAGGTCCGGCACACCACGTGGTGGTGGTTGTCGCCGACACGGGTCTCGTAGCGCGCCAGGGAGCCGTTGGGCTGGATGCGGCGGACGAGGCCGGCGGCGGTGAGGGCGTTGAGCGCGTCGTAGACGGTCTGGTGGGAGACGTCGGCGGCGTACTGCCGGGAGGCGCGGATGATGGCGTCGGTCTCGGCGTGCGCGTTCTCGCTGACGGCCTGGAGGACGGCCAGCCGAGGACGGGTGATGCGCAGGTTCGCCTCCTGCAGCATCCGTCGGAAGTCCATCGCGTCTGACATCCCCATGAGTGTGACCCCTGGACTTGAATAATTCAAGGAAACGTCGGAAAACGTTTGGGCAAACCATCCCAACTGCCCTATGCAAGGACCGGCGGCGACCGCGACGGACCCAGGATCGCGGTCGGGCTGCCGAATCCACCGCGGTGCACCAGAATGGCCCGGACGCAGGTCCTCATCGACGAGACGGAGGGCGCCGATGCCGAACGGGGCCGCCCTGGGGCGCCGCGCGTGTGCCGTGCTGGCCGCGAGTTCGGCCGTGCTGCACGCCTTTTCGCTCGGACACGCGGAGAGCACGTGGATGCTCGCGGTGTCGGTCGCCATGATCGGGGCCTGTCTGTCCTGTGCCAGGGACCTGTGGCGCCGCGGCACCACCCGCGCCTGGGTGCTCGTCGCGTGCATGAACGTCGCGATGGTGGCGCTGCACCTGCCCATGGCTGCCGGACGGCACGCCGCCGGACTGCACCATGGCCCCACCGGCATGCCGACGGCCGTCCCCGTGGCCTTCCCCATGGCTCTGGCCACGGTCCTCGCCGTCGTCGAGGTGGTCGCGGCCACGGCGGTGCTCTGGCAGCGCAGCCGCGTCACGGCGCACCAGATGCTGGCTGGCGGGACCTAGCCGTCCTCGGTGTCCCTAGGGTGCGGCGATGACGTCGATGGCGTCGACCCCGGCCTGCACCGGCAGGCGCCGCCCGCTGTCCTCGACCACCAGCGTGCCGGTGGCCTCGCCACCCGGCCCGGGCGCAGGCCCGCCCTGCGGCACGATCAGCGCGCGCTGCCCCGGCACCACCTGCTCGGACTGCAGGGCGACCGTGCGCGGGTCGGCCGACACCAAACCGGCACCGGCGAGCTGCCACACCAGGGGGGAGTACGAACTCGGCGGGTCGCACTGCCAGGTGGCCAGGCTCAGCGACATCGGCTGACCCTGCTGCCACCACAGACGCAGCACGCGCGAACTGATCGCCGACGCCGCGGGGGCGACGTCGTAGGTCTGCTGCGCGCCCGCGGCATCGGAGAAGACGACCGCGGCGTCACCGCACACGTCGCTGGTGGCGCGGTACAGCGCGTAGGCCAGGCTGCTGCCGTCCGGGCTCAGCACCGCCGCGCCGACCGGGGCGTCGGCCTGGCCCAGCGGGGCGGGTGGACCGTTGCCGCGCACCGCGTACAACGTCTCGGGTCCGCCCCCCGGTTGCCCCCCGGCCTGCGACGTACCCTCGGGGCGCGCCAGGATGGCCGTGCCGCCGCGCGCGGTGAGCAGCGCCGCGGGCCCCGCCTCGGCGACGGCGGGTAGCTCGACCAGCTGCCGCAGCATCGGCCGGGCGTCCTGGGCGGCCAGGTCGGCGGTCATCAGCCGATTCGGCTGCTCCCACCACACGACGGTGGCGGCGCCGCCGGTGCCCAGCGGCGTCGCGGCCGGCACGGCGACGGTGCGCGACTTCTTGGTGGCGACGTCCAGCACCACCAGCCCGTCCCGGCCCATCGCGAACACGTACTTGCCGTCCTCGGTGACCAGCGGGTCCGCCGACGGCGCGAACGTCCCCTTGGCGCTGGCGACCTTCTCGGTGCCGTCGACGACGCCGATCTCGGTGGCCGAGCGGTAGGCCACCAACGGCCCATCGGACGCCGCCGGAGCGGTGGTCGAGGGTGCGGCCACGCCGGGCGGGCCGGTGGGGACCAGCGGCACGTTCGGCGCCGACGTGCTGCATGCCGAAAGGAGCAGGCCGACGCCGAGGATCACGGCCGCCCGTTGGCTTCGAAGTCGCGTCCTCATTGGCTCCATGTAAGCCGAAGACTCCGCGAAGGTGAGAATCCGCTGGCCGTGCGAAGGTGGGACGCGTGGCCTCCCATCCAGACGCACGCCCCGACGAACCCGGCGTCGGTCGCCTCGGCGCGACCTCCATCGACTGTCCCGATCCCGACGCACTGGCCGATTTCTACGCCGCGCTGCTCGGCATGCGCCTGCTGTTCCGGACGCCCGACGGCGGCATCGTGGCGATCACCGACGGCGCGCAGACCCTGGCGATGATGCGGGTGCCCGACCATGCGGCCCCCACGTGGCCCGAACCCGGACGGCCGCAGCAGATGCATCTCGACGTGTCGGTGGCCGATCTCGACGTCGCGGTGGCGCGCGCCGTGGAGCTGGGCGCCCGCGAACACGGATTCCAGGCCGACCCCGCGCGCTGGCGCGTGCTGGTGGACCCGGCGGGCCATCCCTTCTGCCTGACGACGGTCGGTCCGGCCTGACGCCTATCCTGGCCCGAGTGTCCGAATCGCCGCCCGATGCCCGGCCCGACGCCCGGCCCGACGTCCGTGCTTTGCGCGGTCGGCTCGACGGGCTGACGCTGCGCGACGCCGCCCGGCTGGGCCGTACGCTGCGCCGGACCCGCCACGTGACCGCCGAACAGCTCGACCGGCTCGAGCGTCAGTTCGTCACCGCGGAGGCGTTGGTCGCCACGCGCGCGGCCGCCGTTCCGCAGATCACCTACCCCGACCTGCCGGTGAGCGAGCGCCGCGACGACATCGCCGCCGCCGTCCGCGACCACCAGGTGGTGGTGGTCGCCGGCGAGACCGGTTCGGGCAAGACCACCCAGCTGCCCAAGATCTGTCTGGACCTCGGCCGCGGCGTGCGCGGCACGATCGGCCACACCCAGCCCCGCCGACTGGCGGCCCGCACGGTCGCCCAGCGCGTCGCCGACGAACTGGGCAGTGAACTCGGCGACGTCGTCGGCTACACCGTGCGGTTCACCGACCAGGCGAGCGACCGCACCCTGGTCAAGCTGATGACCGACGGCATCCTGCTCGCCGAGATCCAGCGCGACCGTCGGCTGCTGGCCTACGACACGCTGATCCTCGACGAGGCGCACGAACGCAGCCTCAACGTCGACTTCCTGCTCGGCTACCTCCGGGAACTGCTGCCCCGCCGCCCGGATCTCAAGGTCATCGTGACCTCGGCGACCATCGAGCCCGAACGCTTCGCGGCGCACTTCGCCCACGACGGGCGGCCTGCGCCCATCGTCGAGGTGTCGGGCCGCACCTACCCCGTGGAGATCCGGTATCGCCCGCTCGAGGTCCCGGTCGCGGACCCCGACGGCGGGGTCGGCACCGATCCGGACGACCCGGACGACGACACCGGCGTGACGAACGGTGAGGTGCGCGACGTCACCGAGGCCATCGTCGACGCCGTACGCGAACTCGAGGCCGAGCCGCCGGGTGACGTGCTGGTGTTCCTGTCCGGGGAGCGCGAGATCCGCGACACCGCGGAGGCGTTGCGCGACGCCCTCTCCGGCGACGTGTTCCCCACCGAGGTGCTGCCGCTGTACGCGCGTCTGCCCACCGCCGAGCAGCAGAAGGTGTTCACACCCCACGCCAACCGGCGGGTGGTGCTCGCCACCAACGTCGCCGAGACGTCGTTGACGGTGCCCGGCATCCGCTACGTCGTCGACCCGGGAACCGCCCGCATCTCGCGGTTCAGCCGCCGCACCAAGGTGCAGCGGCTGCCCATCGAGCCCATCTCCCAGGCCTCGGCGGCGCAACGCGCGGGCCGCTCGGGCCGCACCGCGCCCGGTGTGTGCATCCGCCTCTACTCCGAGCAGGACTTCGCATCTCGGCCCCGCTACACCGATCCGGAGATCCTGCGGACCAACCTGGCGGCGGTCATCCTGCAGATGGCCGCATTGGGACTCGGCGACGTGGAGGCGTTCGGGTTCCTGGATCCGCCGGATGCCCGCAGCGTCCGCGACGGCGTGGCCCTGCTGCAGGAACTGGGCGCCTTCGACCGCGAGGCCGCCATCACCGACGTCGGTCGCCGGTTGGCGCGCCTGCCGCTGGATCCCCGCATCGGCCGGATGATCCTGCAGGCCGACGTCGAGGGATGCGTCCGCGAGGTGCTCGTGCTCGCAGCCGCCCTGTCGATCCCCGATCCGCGGGAACGGCCGACCGACCGTGAGGAGGCGGCCAAGCAGAAGCACGCCCGCTTCGCCGACGAACACTCCGACTTCGTGTCGTTCCTCAACCTGTGGCGCTACGTCTCCGAGCAGCGCACCGAGCGCTCGGGCAGCTCGTTCCGCAGGATGTGCCGCGAGGAGTTCCTGCACTACCTGCGCATCCGCGAATGGCAGGACCTCACCGGTCAACTACGAAGCATCGCACGGGATCTCGGCATCCGCGAGCAGGACGAGCCGGCGGATCCCGCGCGGGTGCACGCCGCGCTGGTGTCCGGGCTGCTGTCCCACGTCGGGCTGCGGGAAGGCGACGGCAAGGAGCGGCCCCGTGGTGGCCGGGCGGAGTATCAGGGGGCACGCAACTCGCGGTTCGTGCTGGCGCCGGGATCGGTGCTGTCGCGCAAGCCGCCGCGCTGGGTCGTGGTCGCCGACCTGGTGGAGACCAGCCGATTGTTCGGCCGGGTGGCGGCCCGCATCGAGCCGGACACCGTCGAGCGCGTCGCCGGAGACCTGTTGCAGCGCAGCTACAGTGAGCCGCACTGGGATGCCCAGCGGGGTGCGGTCATGGCGTTCGAACGCGTCACGCTCTACGGTCTGCCGTTGGTGCCGCGCAGGCGGATCGGCTACGCGCAGGTCGACCCCGTGCTGTGCCGCGAGCTGTTCATCCGGCATGCCCTCGTGGAGGGCGACTGGCAGACACGGCACCACTTCTTCCGTGACAACGCCCGGCTGCTCGCCGAACTCGCCGAGGTCGAGGAGCGGGCCCGGCGCCGCGACCTGCTGGTGGGCGATGACGAGATCTACGCCTGGTATGACTCCCGGGTGCCGGCAGACGTCGTGTCTGCCAAGCACTTCGATGCGTGGTGGAAGAAGCAGCGGCACCGCACCCCGGAACTGCTGACGTTCACGCGTGCAGACCTGCTGCGCGCTGACGGCGAGCAGGATCAGCCCGATGCGTGGCGCAGCGGCGACCTGTCGCTGCCGCTGACCTACCGCTTCGAACCGGGAGCCGAGGACGACGGCATCACCGTGCACGTCCCCGTCGAGGTCCTGGCTCGGCTCGGTGGCGACGAGTTCGCTTGGCACGTGCCGGCCTTGCGCGAGGAGCTGGTGACCGCGCTGCTGAAGTCACTGCCGAAGGAGCTGCGCCGCAACTTCGTTCCGGTTCCCGACACCGCGCGCGCCGTCCTGCCGGATCTCGCACCCGGCGACGAACCGCTGCTGGTGGCCCTGCAGCGGGAACTGCGCAGGCGCAGCGGCGTGGTGGTACCGCTGGACGCCTTCGACCTGGACAAGTTGCCCCCGCACCTGCGCGTCACCTTCGCCGTCCAGGGCGCCGACGGCGCCGAGGTGGCGCGCGGCAAGGACCTCGAGCGCTTGCAGCAGGACCTGGCCGTGCCCATGCAGCGGGCGGTCGCCGACGCCGTCGCCGGCGGCCTGGCCCGCACCGGATTGCGTTCGTGGCCAGAAGATCTCGACGAGATTCCACGGTCGGTCGAGAACACCCACGCCGGACACGCCGTGCGCGGATACCCGGCGCTGGTGGACCACGGGTCGAGCGTCGCCCTGGAGGTGTTCGCCTCGGCGGCCGAGCAGCGCGCGCACATGCCCGCGGGCGTTCGCAGGCTCCTGCGGCTGGACGTGCCGTCGCCGGCCAAGGCCGTGGAACGCGCCCTGGACCCGCGCACCCGCCTGCTGGTCGGGGTGAATCCCGACGGTTCGCTGCCGGCGTTGGCCGAGGACTGCGCCGACGCCGCCGTCGACGCGATGCTGGCGGCGCCGGTGTGGACCCGCGGCGAATACCAGGCGGCACGCGCCAAGGTGGCGGGTGCCTTGGTACCGACGACGCTGGACCTCGTCAAGCGGGTTGCCACCGTGCTGGCCGCCGCGCACGAGGCGCGCGTGGCGATTCCGGACCCGGTACCCGCGGCGCAGGCGGCCGCGGTGGCCGACGTCCGGACGCAACTGGACCGGCTGCTGCCCGCCGGTTTCGTCACCGCGACGGGCGCCGCTCGGTTGCCGAGCCTGACGCGCTACCTGACCGCCATCGCCCGTCGGCTCGAACGGTTGCCCCACGGCGTGGCAGCCGATTCCGAGCGGATGGCCCGGGTGGCGCGGGTGCAGGCCGAGTACGACCAGTTGCTGGCGGCGCTCCCTCCCGGCCGGGAGCAGGAGGCCGACGTGCGCGACGTCGCGCGGCAGATCGAGGAGTTCCGCGTGAGCCTGTGGGCGCAGCAGTTGGGCACGCCCCGACCCGTCAGCGAGCAACGGATCTTCAAGGCCATCGACGCCATCGGCTGAACGTCGTGACATGACACCGTCACATGCGCAATGCCTCCGCGATCAGCGCGGCCTGGGCGATCACGGCGTCCTGCCACGGCTGCAGTTGGTGGGCAGGCGAGGCGTCGAAGCTCGTCGCGAACGGATCCGGTACGCCGGTCTGGTGGCCGGTGAGCGCCTCCAGGACGGCCAGGCCGCAGAACGGCACGTGCACCGGCGAGTAGCCGCCCTCGTGCGAGAACACGATGCGACCCCCGCAGACGTTCTCGGCCAGGCCCACCAGGGCGTTGGCCATGTCCCGGAAGCCGCCGGAGGTCACCGTCATGCACCCCAGGGGGTCCACCGGGCTCGCGTCGAATCCGCTTGCGACGAACACGATGTCGGGGCGGAACCGGGTGACGGCGGGGACGGCGACCCGTTCGATGGCGGCCAGGTACGCCCCGTTGCCCGAGCCGGCAGGCAGCGCGACGTTGACGTTGGTGCCCTCGGCGCCCGGACCGCCGGTGGCGGAGACGTCGCCGGTGTCCTGCGGGAACAGCCGATCCTGGTGCAGGGACACCGTGAGCACGTCCGGGTCGTCCCAGTAGATCGACTCGGCCCCGTTGCCGTGGTGGACGTCGTAGTCGACGATGGCGACCCGCCGGACGCCGAGATGGGCGCGCGCGTACTCGATGGCGACGCCGATGTTGGAGAAGATGCAGAAGCCCATGCCGAGGTCGCGTCGGGCGTGATGACCTGGCGGCCGCACCAGCGCGTAGGCGTTGTCCACCGCGCCGGTGAGCACGGCCTCGGCGGCGGCGATGGTGCCGCCTGCGGCCAGTCGCGCGATGTCGAAGGAGCCCGGCCCGAACGGCGTGAACCCGTCGCCCCCGTCGCCACCGCGGTCGGCGCTCTCGCGTTCGATGCGGTCGACGTGGTCGGCGGTGTGCACCCGCAGCAGGTCGTCCCGGGTGGCCATCCGCGGTGCGATGCGGGTGATCTCGTCGACCATGCCGGACACCTCGACCAGTCCGGCCATCCGCGACTTGGACTCGGCGCTCTCGAACGTCATGTGCGGCTGGTTGTAGCCACCTGCGGGGTAGATGCCGACGTGGGTGCCGGTGTCGTGCCAGGCGTAGCGTTCGTGCCAGACGTATCCGGTGCGGCGACGCGCGGTCATAGTGGTCGTCCTGTCGTGTCGGGCAGCGGGGCTGCGGGGTGGCGGAGGGAGTCGAAGAGTCCGTCGACGCGGCGGCGCTCGTCGGCCGACGGCGGCAGTGCGTAGGACACGACGACGTACACGGCGACGTTGACGGCCAGCGCAGCGACCCCCGAGGTGAGCCCGCCCAGTGCGGGGATGGCGATCGGGTAGACCAGCTGCAGCACGCACGCGGTCGCGAACCCGACCACCATGGCCGCCGACGCGGCCACCGCATTGCCGCGGCGCCAGAAGATTCCGAGGAACACGGTGGGGGCCAGCTGCACGATTCCCTGATAGGACACCTGGGCCAGTGCCACCATGCCCGAGGACAACACGTCGGTGGTCGCCACCGCCACGGCCCCGGCCAACAGCGTCAGGACGCCGACGGCGATCTTGCCGGACCGGACGTCCTCGACTCGGGCGCCGCGGGCGACGCCCACGACGTCGTTGGCGATCTGCGTGCCCAGCGCCTGCAGGTTGGCTCCGACGTTGCCCATCGTGGCGGCGAGCACGCACACTCCGGCGACGGTGAGGACGACGGGTCCGCCGACGGCGGCCACCAGGAACCAGACCTCGTCGGGCGCTTCGGCGACCCCGGGCAGCGTCGAGGCCGCCACCGCGAGCAGACACAGCGCGGACCCGAAGATCAGCAGCAGTGGCGAGGCGAGCACCGCGGCGCGCTTGATGGTGTGGGTGCTGTTGGAGGTGAACAGCCGGACGAAGATGTCGGGCCAGCACCAGCCGCCCAATGCGCCGGTGGCGACGAGGGCGAACAGGTACAGCGGGCCGTCCTCGCTGCCGGGCCCGGGCAGCGTCAGCAGAGCGGGGTCGACGTCGCCGAAGCCGTGCCCGTTGGTGAGCAGCCAGGTGAGCAGGCCCAGGATCAGCGCCGTGCCGAGGACGTAGGCGACGATGCCCTGCACGAAGTCGCCGATGACCAGGCCGCGGGCACCCAACCGGACCGTCCACCACTGCCGGACGACGATGACGGCGATCCCGATGAGGACTGCGCCGGCGGCCGGGACGGTGCCGAAGGACAGGTACTCGAAGACCAGGGTGAGTGACTGCATGCCGAGCACGATCCACGGGAACGACGCGATGATGCCGATGGCAGCGGCGATCACCCGGACCGGGGTGGACCCGTAGCGCAGCCCGAGCAGGTCCGCCTGGGTGCGCAGGTCGAACCGTCGGCCCCATTCGTGCACCGGCTCGGCCAGCAGGAACATCAGGACCACGGCCAGCAGCGAATAGGTGACGAAGTAGAAGCCGATGGCACCGGACTTGGCCGCGAGCCCGGCGAAGGCGATGAAGATCGTGCCGGGTAGCCAGGTGTTGACGAACGCCATGGCCGAGAACATGGGACCGAAAGAGCGCCCGGCGGTGGCATATTCGCTGAAGTCGGCGCTGCCGCGGGTGTGCTGTAGGACGACGAACAGCGCGATCATGAAGATCGCGACGCCGCCGTAGCCGATGACCACGTTCACGTCAGCGCCTCCCGGCCTTGGCGTCGACGAGGTACATCGCCACCACCGCCAGCACGCCGAGGGTGCCGGTGACGAGGAAGTACCAGATGCCGTAGCCGCCGACGATCCACGTCAGCGGCGGGAACAGCAGCAGCACGAACGTGGCGATCGCCAGGACGTTGACGGTCGTCGTCCGTCCGCGACTGCGGTGCGGTGGGCCGGTCCGGTCGGGCTGGTGCATCGCCGCCTCCTCTGTGCCGGAACGTTCCGGCACATGTGAGACTCGCGTCACGGCGCGCGGATGTCAAGCCCCCGCCGCCGGTTGGATCCGAGTGGACCGGATGGAGGTCCGACGGCGACCCGTGATCTCGTGGGGCCGGCCGCAGGCCGCCTCCGGCGGGGATGTGGTCCGCCGGGAGCCGTCACCTGCCGTTGTCGACGATCGCCGTCATGGCGAGCCCATGTGTGGCAGATGGTGCTCGCGCGCCCACGCATCGGCGTCGGTGCGCTCGCCCGCCTCGATGCCTTCGCTCGGAGACTTATGTGGCGAATCTCCTGCCGCGCAGCCGCTTTCCCCGCCACCCGGTGGTGGGTGGAGTCGTTCGGGGTGGTGGTAGGTGTTCACCCGGGTTTGGCCGCGGTCCAGCAGTGGGGGTGGGTGCCATTCGACCTCGTGGCGGGCGTTGATGCGGGTGGTCCAGCCGTCGGTCGTGCCGACGAGGCGGTTGTCCGCGCCGCAGGCGAGGGCGTTGTCGTTGACGTTGGTGTTGCCGCCGGCGGCGAAGTCCTTGGCCGCATGGTGGACTTGGCAGCCGTAGGCGGGCACGGTGCAACCGGGTTTGGTGCAGCCCCCGTCACGGGTGATCAGGGCGAGGCGTTGCACGACGGTGGCGGTGCGGCGGGTCTGGAAGAGGTCGAGGACCTTGCCGGTGGCGTCGTCGAACAGGGTCAGGAATCCCGTGGTGGTGGATTGGGCGGCCAGCTGCAGCATCTCGCGGCGGGTGAGCACGGTGCCGCCGCCGGTGACCCCGACGCCGGCACGGGACTCCAGATCGGCGAGGGTGGTGCGGATCAGGATCGCGGTGGGAATCCCGTTGAGCCGGCCCAGATCCCCTTTCTCCAACGCCGTGCGGTGGAGGAACGCCAACGCGTCGTGACGCCGTTGACTCAGGGTGCGGTCGTCGGCGTCGATCTGGGCCTGGCTCGGTGTGCCAGAGGTGCACGGGTTGGTGTCGGTAGGGTTGCACATGCCGGGGGCGGCGAACTTCGCCAACAGCACCTCCAGTGCGGCCCAGGCCGCGGCGGTCATCACCACGTTCACCGCCACGGTGCCGTCGGCGGCCTGCTTGCCGACGGTCATGCCGCGACGCCGCACCCCGTCCTCGTCGGCGGGTTCCGGCCCGTCTTGATCGAGCAGGTACAGCGCACGCGTGAGATCAGTGGCCAACTGATGCGGCGCCACGGTGGTGGCCGCCCGCGCCCACGCGACCTCCAACCCCGACCGCTGCACGGGGTCGACGTGGCCGGGGATCTTGGCGACGGCGTCGCGGATCACGGTCACGTGGTCGGCGTTGATCACCCCGTGCGCCACCGCAATCGCGGTCGCGGGCAGCGTGGGTGGCATCGGCTGCCCGGTCAGGGACTTTCGGGGCCCGAGGTCGGCGGCGACGGCGACGCGGCGTTTGGCTTCCCTGGGGTGCAGGTTGAGCCGGGTCTGCAGTGCATCGGCGAGACTCTTGGCGCCCAACTGCGATGGCGGGGTGTCGGCATCCAGGGAAGTGATCAGTCGGTGCTCGAGCGCGGGGATGCGACAGCGGTGGGTCTCCAGCTCGGCGAGGAGCTCCACCCGCTCGGCGGCGTCGAGTGATTCGAGGTCACAGGCGGCCAGCGCGTCGACGGCGGCGCGCAACGCTGCCACCGCCTCTGCCACCGCCCCGCCCACGATCCCCGCCCGCACGCTTCGAACATACATTCGAGGTCTGACATCGCGGCCGAGTCGGTTTCCTGGCAAGGTCCTCGTCGAGCGAGTGGCTCGGCGGCTGCCGACGGTGGCTACCATGACGCCCATGGCAGCGCGGCGGGTGACGATCGTCGAGATCGCAGCCCACGTGGGGCTGTCCAAGACGACCGTGTCCGACGCCCTGCACGGCGGTGGGCGGGTGTCGCGCGCCACCGCGGACCGGGTGGCGGCCGCCGCCCGCGAACTCGGCTACGTGTCCAACCGCGCCGCCCGACAGCTACGGGGCCGCACCGTCGGCGCGTTCGGCCTCTACATCCCGCCCGTCGCACGCAATTTCAGCTTCTACATGGAGTTCGCCTTCGGTGCCGCCCACGGCTCGGCCGAACACGACGCGGATCTGACGCTGTTCGCCCGCGACGCCGCCGTCGGCCCCCGGCACTTCCAGGTGGACGGCGTGGTGGCGGTGGATCCGCTGCCCGGCGACCCGATGCTCGAACGCCTCGTCGAGGCAGGCATCCCCATGGTGACCGCAGGTCGCCCGCCGGCCGAGCTGGCGGATGCGGTGCTGGCGGTCATCGAGGCGCCGCACTCCGAGCTGGCGCGCACCGTGCTCGACCACCTCCGCCAAAGTGGTTTCCGGCGACCGTCGTTCATCGGATCCGACCAACGGTTCTTCTCGTCGTGGGCCGACGACGTCCAGCAGAGCTACCTCGACTGGTGTGCCGCACACGACGTCACACCCGACGTGCACGCCTGCCCGCTGGGCGCCTCCGCCGACCAACTGGAGGTGGCGGTGCGGGCGGCCGTCGAAGGCGCGGGCGCCGACGCCCTGGTGTGTGGACCCCAGGGATTCGCGGGCCGGTGCCAGACCATCCTGGAACGACTGGGCATCGAGGTGGGGCCCGAATTCGGATTGGCCGCGTTGAGCAGTGATCCGGCAAGTGAATTGGACAACCCGCGCCTCACCGCGGTGGACCTGTCGCCGTGGGAGTTCGGCCGCCAGGCCGTCGGCGTGCTCTCCGCCGCGATCGCCGGCACCGCCACCGGCCTGCACCGCTTCGAGAAGGTGCGCGTCCGCACGGCGTGACCCGGCTCAGACCTCCAGGCGCGCACCCACGATGACCGTGCGGTCCACCGGCAGGTTGAAGTGCGCCGCGGCGTCGGCGGCGATGTAGGACGTCGCGACGAACAGTCGTGTCCGCCAAGGCGCCATCGACGGCTCCCGGCACACCACGAGTTCCAGGTTGGACAGGAAGTACGAGGCGTGCTCCAGGTCGATCGCGCCGTCGGTCTCCTCGGGGTCCAGCAACCGCAGCGTGGCAGGCACGTCGGGTCGCTCCATGTAGCCGAAGCGGGCACTGACGAAGATGATGCCGTCGTCCTGCGGGCCCAGGTCGTCCACCGTGATGCGTTCCGAGTCCGGAACGCGCGGAACGGGTTCGGTGTCCAGCGACAGGATCACGACGTGCTCGTGCAAGATGCGGTTGTGCTCGACGTTGGTCCGCAACGACAGTGGCGCCGTCTCGGCACCGCGATTGAGGAAGATCGCGGTGCCCGGGATGCGGGTCAGGGGCGGGTCGTAGTGCAGCAGGCTGTCGACGAACGGGCGCAATGGTCCCTCCACCGCATAGCGCTTGCGCGTCACGATGCGCTGACCGCGCTGCCACGTCGTCATGACGACGAACGCGACGACGCCGATCAGCAGCGGCAACCACGCGCCGTGCACCAGCTTGGTCATGTTCGCCGCGAAGAACAGCAGGTCCACCGTCAGCAGCGCACCGCCGCCCAGGATCACCGCCCACAGCGGCCACTTCCACCGCGTGTGCGCGTAATACAGGAACAGCGTCGTCGTGATGGTGATGGTGCCCGTGACCGCCATGCCGAACGCATAGGCCAGCGCCTCCGACGACCGGAACGCGAACACCAGGATCAGCACGCCGACCATCAACAGCCCGTTGATCCACGGCACGTACACCTGGCCGATGGTCGACGCCGACGTGTGTGCGATACGCAGCCGCGGCAGATATCCCAGCTGCGCCGCCTGTGAGGCCACGCTGAACGCGCCGGTGATGACCGCCTGGGAGGCGATCACGGTGGCCGCGGTCGACAGCACGACCAGCGGGAGCAGCGCCCAGCCCGGCGCCAGCAGGAAGAACGGGCCGCTGATCTTGGATTCATCGGAGAGCAGCAGTGCCCCCTGCCCGAAGTAGCTCAGCGTGCACGCGGGCAGCACGATGCCCAGCCAGCCGATGGTGATGGCCTTGCGGCCGAAGTGGCCCATGTCGGCGTAGAGCGCCTCGGCGCCGGTGACCGAGAGCACCACGGCGGCCAGTGCGAAGAACCCGATGTGCACGTGATGGGCCATGAACGTCAAGGCGTACCAGGGGGAGAGCGACTTCAGGATCTCCGGCTCGTGGCCGATGCCGATGGCCCCCAGCGCCCCGATGGTGACGAACCACAGGATCATCACCGGGCCGAAGAACCGTCCGACGAGCGCCGTGCCGCGGCGCTGGGTGGAGAACAGCGCCAGGATGATCACCGCGGTGATCGGCACGATCCAGTCGGCCATGTCCGGTTCGACGATCTTGAGCCCCTCGACCGCCGACAGCACCGACATGGCCGGGGTGATCATGCTGTCGCCGAAGAACAGCGCGGCCCCGAAGATGCCAAGCGCGGCAAGGACGTAGGTGGTGCGGCGGCCGCGACCGTGGGCGTGTTGACGCAACAGCGTGATGAGCGCCATGATGCCGCCCTCGCCGTTGTTGTCGGCGCGCATCACCAGGGTCACGTAGGTGAGCGTGACGATCACCATCACCGACCAGAAGATCAGTGACGTGATGCCGTAGACGTTGTTCTCCGACAGGGGGACGGGATGCGGATCGCCCGGGTTGAACACCGTCTGCATGGTGTAGATCGGACTGGTGCCGATGTCACCGAAGACGACGCCCAGCGCGCCGATCACGATGCCGGTGGACAACCGGGGGACGTGCGTACTGGGTGCCGCACGCTCGGCGATGGCGGTCACGGCGTCTCCCTCGGTCGGCGGGTGGCGCGGTGATCGTATGCCACCACCTCGGCGGCCGAGGCCGCACTCGCGGGCCGGACACGCAAAAGGGCACCCAGTTTCCTGGGTGCCCCGCGTCGAACCCCGTGACGCCGAAGGTCAGCGGCTCTGGTGCACGCTCGTGTCGACGTGCGGCGCGCTGGCCGAGGTGTTGATCTGGTCGAGCCACGTGTGGTGGTCGATGCCGGCCTGAGCGGGCGCGGCGAGTCCGAGGACCGCGGCAGCCATGCCACCGGCGACGATCGAGGCGAAACCGAACTTCTTCATTGCTAGTCACTCCCTATTGACTTGTGTTCCCACTGCGTTTGACGTGTTTCCACGACGTTCCGTTCCACCTGTTTCGTGGAACCCGCTTGGTAGAACCCGGGACCGACCGTGTTTCATCCGCGTTACGAGGTGACGGTGCCCACACGCTTGCGGGCCTGCCGCTTGAGCGGCTCGGGCAACGCGTCGGCGACCAACAGGCCGGGCATCAGATCCGGCTCGAGCATCACCGCCCGGTAGACCGTCGCGATCGTCACGCCGTGATCGGGCCGGTGCACGACCTCGACGGCGTCGCCCGCCCGAACGCGGCCCGGTTCGATGATCCGCAGGTAGGCCCCGGGTGAGCCGCCATGGGTGAAGGTCTTGATCCAGCCCGGTATGCCGAGGCGCACCTCGAACGTCTTGCACGGGGTGCGGGGCCGCGTGACCTCCAGCACCAGACCGCCCGAGCCGATGCGCCACCGCTCGCCGATCACGGCGCCGGTGACGTCCACACCCGAGGTGGTGACGTTCTCGCCGAACGCCCCGTTGGGCAACTCCCGGTCCAGCCGATGCTGCCACGCGTCGAGGTCCTCGCGGGCATACGCGTACACCGCCTGGTCGTCACCGCCGTGAAAGCGCTTGTTGCCGATGCTGTCACCGACCAGCCCACTGCCGAGGCCGCTGCGCATGGACCCCGGCGGCCGCACCTCGACCGGGCCGTCCACGGGCCGCTTGTCGATGCCCGTCGTGGCCGCACTCACTCCCGGCCCGACGTGCGCGGTGTTGACCGTCAGAACGCTCGCCATGCGACCAGATTACGGTGCGCCGCGCACGCCTGCCGCGTCGCCGAGCAGTTGCCCCAGCTGGTCCAGGGGCGCGCCGGGGGCCAGCACGCGCGGCGTGTCGCCGGGCTCCGGTGCCGCCCCAGCGGCGGCGGCGGGCGGCGGCGGTCCCGCGGGTGGCGGTGGGGGCGGGACGGGTGGCGGCGGCAGGGGACGTTCCAACGTCGCGATCTTGGTCTGCAACCGGTCGGCCGACGTGGCCAGGACGTCCCGGCGCTGCGGGTCGGGGTCGGCGTTGCCGGCGAAGCACGCATCGGGCGCCGCGGTGACCGTGGCCAGTGCGGCCCGGTAACGCCGCAGCGCACCCGGCCCGTCGCCGGCCGCCACCGACTGGTCGCCGCGGGTCTCGCCGACCAGCGCCAGGTCGACCGCGGCGGGACACGATCGGGCAAGGTCCAGGGCCCTGGCGAACTGTCGCTCCGCGGCATCGAGGTCACCGTCGGCCACCGCAGCCGTACCCGCCTGCACCGCATCCGCCGCGCGCCGCTCCTGCCACGTCACCCCGCACAGCGCCACGATGCCCGCGATCACCAGCAACACCACGGGCGCAGACCACAGCAGCAACCGGCGCCTCACGGCAGCACCACCCGGGCCCTGGCCGCCCGCACCTCGCGCAACGTCAGCACCAGTTCGACGAGTACCAGCAGCGCCGCGAGTATCGCAGGCCCCCAATAGAGTTCGGTGGGCTGCGCCGCACCGGTGAGCGCACCGGGATCAGACGGCGGGTCGGCGTCGTCGAACATGGCAGCGTCGCCCGACGCCACGTAGGGCACACCCAGTTGCCCGGCGACGGCGCGTAATGCGGGCTCGGTCTGCGCCGGTCCGTAGCCGACGACGGCGCCACCGTCGACGGACCCCTCGACCAGGTTGAACTCCCGCTGCGGGACCTCGCTGCCCGGCGCGCCGGCACCGAAGTAGAACACCAGGTTCTGCGCGCGCGGGAACTGCTGTCGCGCACCGATCAGCTGATACCGCAACACGTTTCCCGCCGCACCGGCGTTGGCCTGCGTCACCTCCTGCTCCGAGGGCGGCGACGGCGTCATGGCTCCCAGCACGGGCCGCAGACTCCACACGTCGGCCGACAGTGGCCATTCCAACCGCGGCGTCGACGAGAACGCGATGACCGCGACGCGCGCGGCGGGATAGCGGTCCAGCACCGACTCGACGTCGGTGCGCGTGCGGTCCACCTCGTCCGCCATGGCCGGCGAGCGGTCGATCACCAGGAACACGTTGGGCTGCCCGTCGGCGGCGCCTGCCGGCGTGGCCCGCTCGTCGTCCCCGAGCACCGGACGCGTCGCGGCGAGCAGCAGCAGGCCCGCCGCGACCGTCATGCCCGCCCAACGCCACGTCCTTGCCGACGACCGGCGCGCCCGCCGCCACCCCGCGCCGCACCCCACCGCCAGGGCCACCGCGACGATGGCCAGGACGACGGGATGCACGATCGGATGAAACGTCATGGCCGCCACCCGGTGAGCGGGATCAGTGCCAGCCCCGCCAGCGCGACGAGCGCGATGCCGAGTGGAGCGTCGGGGGTATCGGGGGTGGAGGCACGCACCTGCGGCCCGGATCGGTCGGTGGGCGCCGGTGGGTGTTCCCGAATGTCCTGGAGGGCGCCGGCGACCCCCGATGCGAGACGGTACGAGCGGCCGCCCGTCGCCGCCGCCAGATCGGCGAGGCCGGGATTGGGGGGATCGCTGGTCACCACGTTGACCTGCACGCCGGCCGCGCGGACCAGGTCACGCAGTCGCTCGGCGTCGAACACCGCGGGTCGATCGTCACCGGGCAGGGTCCCGGGACCCAGGTACACCAGCGAACGGCGTTGGGCGCCGACGGCCTCGAACCCGGGAAAGCCGGTGATGCACAGCGCGAGCACGTCGTCGACGTGCGGCGCGTAGTTCGCGTAGGCCACCGCGGGCGCGAAACCCGTTGCAGCGAAGCTGGAGTACTCGGCGAACCGGCCGATCGCGAATTGGTGATCGCGGGTCATGGGCACCACGCGGCGGTTGAGCGACGTCAACCCGATGCGCTGGGTGTCGAACGACGGGATCAGTCCGGCGAACCAGCGCATGGCCGCGGCCACCGCCGGGTCGTCGGGCGTGGCCCCCGCACACACCATGACGTCCTCGGGCTGCGCCGTGGCGGTGTCGAGCGCCGCGGTCGGCAGCCCTGTGGGCCGCGCCGCGGTCACCACCGACGCCGTCAGCGCGATGCCCAGCAGCGCCACCGTGGCCACCGTCGCGACGGCGCGTCGGCGCGCCGCCCGAACGTAGGCGGGCAAGCTGGTCAGCCGAGACACGTTGGCCAGCGGTCGCACCGCACCCTGCCGGCCCACCGATCCCAGCATCGCCACCACGATGCCCGCGGCCAGCGCCACGCACGCCGCGATGACGACCCACCACCACCTCAACTCCACGACAGGATCAACTCCTCGGTGGCGGCGCTCAGCGCGCGGGCATCCTCGCCCGACCGATCGTTGAACTGAACGTCGTTGATGCGAGCCAGGATCGGGGCGGCCGGCGCCAGCACCCCGTCGGCCATCTCGTCGACCTGCAGGTACCGCGCCGGCGTCCCGGTGACGTGCTGCAGGAAGCCGCGTAGCGCAGTGCTCAGCTCGGCGCCCGCCGCCGCCGCGGTGATCTCCCCGCGCTCGCAACGCTCGCCGATGCGACGGACCTCGCGGGCGAAGCGCCGCCGTGCCACGGACTCGCGGGTGCGCGCCAGCATGCCGGGCGGCCGCTCCGAGGTCCTGGGCCGGGTCCACGCGAACAACCAGGCGTACCAGACGATCAGCGCCACGGCCAGCGCGGCCGCAGCCCACAGCCACGTCGCGGGCACCGGATCCGGCCCGGTGACGAACCGCAGCAGGTCATCCGGCACGCGCGAACACCTCTGCCATGCCGATCAGGCCCGCGCGCACGCCACGACTGCTCTCCACCAGCGCGTACGGCACACCGTGCGAGTTCATGGTGTCCCGGAGTCGTTGTCGGCGTTCGTTTTCGGCCTCCTCATAGGCCCGCACCACGTCGCCGCCCAGATCGCCGAGCAGGCGCGCGCCGGTGGTCACGTCGACCCCCGGCACGTCGTCGGCCACGGCGGAGTGGTCGACCGTCATCGCCCACATCACGTCGTGGCGACTGCGCACGCGCCGCAGCAACTCGTCGGTGTCGTCGTCGACGTCGGGTTCGCTGGAGACCACGACCACCAGGTGGGGGCGTCGCACGTGCTCGGCCACCCACCGCAACTGCGTCATGACGTCGCTGGGCCCCGGACGGCGCGTCGCATGGTCCAGGTAGTGCTCCAGTAGGTACTCCACGTGGGTCTCCCCGCGGCGCAACCGGATGTCCACGCTGCCCCTGGCATCGCCGAACACCATGCCGATCTCGTCGGCGCGACGCAACGTCACCAGCCCCAGTGCGCCGATCATCGTCGCCGCGACGGCGCGCTTGCGTTCCCCCGTCGGCGTCACCGCGGACATGTCGACACCCGCGTCGGCCACCACCAAGATCTTGTGGTGCTTCTCCGAGACGAAGCGCTTGATCAGCACGTCGCCGGACCGGGCGGTGGCCTTCCAGTCGATGTCGCGCACGTCGTCACCGCGCACGTAAGGCCGCAGGTCGTCGAATTCCAAACTGCGCGAGTGGATCAGCGCATACCGACCGCCGTCGAGTAGGCCGCCGACGTCGCGTCCGAAGTGCGCCCTGGCGCGGTCGAGATGCGTGCCCACGAGCGCGTCAGGGGACCGGGACGGCGCGCACCACGGCGTCGACCACCGTATCGGCGGTGATGCGTTGGCTGGCCGCCTCGAAACCGAGGATCAGACGGTGCCGCAGCACGCGGTGGGCAAGCGCGGCAAGGTCTTCGGGCATGACGTGGCCGCGCCCGCGCAGCAGCGCCAGCGCCCGGGCGGTGCGGCAGAAGGCGATGGTGGCCCGCGGGCTGGCCCCGTACTCGACCAGCCGGGCCAGGCCTGCGGGCAGGTGTTCGTCGGGGAAGCGGGTGACCTCCACCAGGCGGCTGGCGTACGCGATCAACGCGCGGTCCATGTGCACCGCCGCGGTGACCCGCTGGGCATGACGCACGTCGTCGAGACCGACGGCGGGCGGCGTGCGATGTTCGCGGTCGAACAGCCCCGCATCCATGCGGGCGATGACCTCGACCTCCTCGTCGGCGGTCGGGTAGCCCACCAGCTCCTTGAGCATGAACCGGTCGGTCTGTGCTTCCGAGAGGGGGTAGGTGCCCTCCTGGTCGACGGGGTTCTGGGTGGCGATCACCAGGAACGGCTCGGGAATCGGATACTCGACGCCGGCGATCGTGGTCTGCCGCTCCTCCATGGCCTCCAGCATGGCGCTCTGCGTCTTGGCGCTCGACCGGTTGATCTCGTCGAGGAGCACCAGGTTGGCGTGCACCGGGCCCAACTGCGTGGCGAACGAGTTGGTGCGCGCCTCGTAGATCTGTGTCCCGAGGATGTCGCTGGGCAGCAGGTCGGGCGTGCACTGGATGCGGCGGAACTCCCCGTGCACGGATTCGGCGACGACGCGGGCCGCGGTGGTCTTGGCCAGGCCCGGGACGCTCTCGATCAGCAGGTGACCCCCGGCGAGCAGGGCCACCAGCATCGACTCGCGCAGATGCAGTTGGCCCACCACCTTGGCGGAGAACGCCGAGGCCACCGCGTCCACGGTGCGCAGGGCGGTGTCGAGATCGGCACGGTCGAGTTGGCTGCGGGCTGCTGTCATGACCGATCGTGATTACCCGGATGTCCGCGTTTCACGCCCGCGCGTCCACTCCCCACCCGGCGCTCCCGGTCTCGGCGCGTCGCTTGCCGAGGCGTGTGCGGTCGAGGGGCGCCGCCGACGACGCTCAGCCGGGATGCGGCAGGAAGGTCTGCATCTGCAGGGGATACCCCAGGTCGGTAGGTTCATGGGCGTCATGCTGGCTCTCCTGTTGCCCCTGGTCGGGTTCGCGTTCCTGGACTCGCTGAACGTGCTCAACCTCGGCGTCACCACCGCAGTGGTCTACGACAGCAGGCTCAGCAGGCGTTCCCCTCTGCCTGCCGGGGTCAGCTTCATCCTGGGCGTGTTCGTCGCGGCCACCACGTTCGGCATCGTCACGGTGTTGGGGCTGAACTTGCTGAGCCAGCGCGCCGAGTTCGACGTGACGCCGACCGTGCGGTACTGGGCGCAGCTGGTGCTCGGACTGGTGCTCGTCGCGGTGGCGGCGTTCACCGGCGGCTCCCGCACCATCACCCCGCCGGCGTGGGCGTTGCAGGCGGCACGCCGCAACCCGTGGCTGTTCGGCGTGGTGGGTGTGGTCATCGGCTTCGGACAGGCGCCGACGTCGGTGCCCTACCTCAGTGCGCTGGCGCTGCTCTCGACGCACGCGGCGCTCGATGCGGTGTGGCCGGCCGTCATCGTCGTCTACTGCGCGGTCGCGCTGATCCCGTCGATGCTGGTGCTGGGGCTCTCGACCGTGCGGACCATCCGCTCCCGGCGGATCCAGCACCGCATCGTGCGCGCGCTCACGCGCTTCGGGCCGCCGGTGGTGCGGACCCTGTTCCTCGTCCTCGGGGTGGCGCTGGTGGTGGGCGCGCTGGTCAACTACCGAGTGCTGTGGTGAGTCGCCGCGCCCCAGTCTCCCCGCGAGCAGACGCATGTGTCCGCGAAACCCGAGGTGAACGCGGACACATGCGTCTGCTCGCGGGTCAGGCGCTCAGCCCGTCGGCGACGCGCGGGGTACGTTCCGGCGTCGCGGAGTCGAGCACCATCGCCGCCACGCGATCGCGGTGCTGCTCGGCCGAGCCCAGCAGGGCGGCATCGGTGACCGCCCGCTTGAAGTACAGGTGCGCCTGGTGTTCCCAGGTGAACCCGATGCCGCCGTGCACCTGGATGGCCGTGGTGGCCACCCGTGACAGCGCCGCCGAGCACACCGCCTGGGCGATGGCGGTCGCCAACGCCGGATCGTCGGAACCATCCGTCAGCGCCCACACCGCGTGATACGCCGTGGAGCGGGCGTGCTCCACCTCCACCAGCAGATCCGCCAGCGCGTGCTTGACGGCCTGGAACGATCCGATGGGCCTGCCGAACTGCCAGCGGGTCTTGGCGTACTCCACGGTGAGGTCCAGCAGATGCGCTGCGGCGCCCACCTGCTCGGTCGCCAACAGCGCCCTCGCCACGTGCTCGGCGTGCTCCAGCACCCGAGGCGCCTCCTCGGGCCCGGCGATCACACGCGCCCGTGCGGAAGCGAATTCGACGTTCGCCTGATCGCGCGTCTGGTCCATCGTCGCCAGCCGCGTCCGGGTGACCCCGGGCCCGGTCGCGTCGACGGCGTACAGGCCCAGCCCGTCGGCCGACGTGGCCGCCACCAGGATCTCGTCGGCGTAGCTGCCGTCGACCACCTGCGGCACCGAACCCGTCACCGTGTCGCCCGACGCGGTGACGCCATCGCCGAACGCGAACGCCGCCGTGCGGTCGCCCTCGACGAGGCCGGCCAGCAACTCGTCGCGCGCCGTTCCGGAGGGTGCCGCCACCAAGGCCGGAATGGCCAGGAACACCGTGCCGAACACCGGTCCGCAGGCCAGCGCCGCGCCCAGGCACTCGACGGCGACGGCCTGGTCGATCAACGAACCGCCGACGCCTCCATCGGCTTCCGGGACCGACAGGCCGAGGATCCCGAGTTCGGCGCCCAGACGACGCCACAGCGCGGGGTCGTGCGGCGGATCGGCGGCCATGATGCGGCGCACCGCCTGCTCGCCGACGTGCTCGGCGCAGAACCGGCGCACTGCGGCACGCAACTCGCCCTGCTCCTCGGTGAACACGTACTCCCGCTGCGCGTCGGCCGTCCCGGTCACCTCGGTCTCCTCAGCCACTTCAGCCACCCTGTTGGGCTGATCCGCAAGCTCCTCAGCCACGCGGCACCTCCTTCCACGGCATGCCCGCATCGGCACGCAAGTCACCAGGGAGACCGAGGATGCGTTCGGCCAGGATGTTGCGCATCACCTCCGAGGTGCCGCCCTCGATCGTGTTGGCGCGGCTGCGCAGGAACCGGCGCTGCACCGGTCCGCGCCAGTCCGCCTCCGAGCGGGGTTCGTCGGAGAAGTCATAGCTCTCGTAGAGCAGTCCCTCCGGGCCCAGCAGGTCCATGCAGAACTGGTAGATCTGCTGGTTCAGCTCGGCCCCGACCATCTTGCCGATCGACCCCTCCGGCCCGGGACCACCGACGGTGGCCGCGGCACGTGAGCGCTCCGACGTGAGCCGCTGCGCCTCCGAGCGCAGCCACAGCTGCGTCAGCCGGTCGCGCAGCACGGGCGTCTGCAGATCCGGGCGCGACGCCCACAGCGACACCGCCTCGGCGATGGTGCCCGCACCGCGGCGATTGCCGCTGCCGCCGAGCGCGCTGCGTTCGTTCATCAACGTGGTCATCGCGACGTTCCACCCGTTGCCGACGTCGCCCAAGCGGTGGGCGTCCGGGATGCGCGCGTCGGTGAAGTACACCTCGTTGAACTCGGCCTGCCCGGTCAGCTGCCGCAGTGGCCGCGTCTCGACGCCGGGACCGTGCATGTCGACGACGAAGTACGTCAATCCCTTGTGCTTGGGGACGTCGGGATTGGTGCGGGCGAGCAGCAGACCCCAGCGGGCCCGGTGCGCCAGGCTGGTCCACACCTTCTGGCCGTTGATCACCCACTCGTCGCCGTCGGGCACCGCCGACGTCGCCAGCCCCGCCAGGTCCGAACCCGCACCCGGCTCCGAGAACAGTTGGCACCAGATGTGCTCGGTGGTCGCGAGCGGCCGCAGCCATTCGCGCTTGACGTCCTCGGTCTGCGCGTGTTCGCGGATGGTCGGAGCGGCCATGCCGTACCCCATCGGATTCAACCCCAGCGGCACCGGACCGCCCGCACCCTGCAGGATCGTGTCGGCGACGGCCTGCAGGCCGCGGGAGACGCCGATGCCGCCGAGGCCCTCGGGAAAGTGCACCCACGACAGCCCGGCGTCGTAACAGGCACCGAGGTACTCGGTGATGGGGACGGTCTTCGGATCATGCTCGGCGACCACCCGCGTGGCGAGGTCGGCGACCCGGTCGGCATCGTTGCGCATACGGCCACGATAGGAAATCGACACCCGTCAAGATAGCCCCGCAGCGAAACTGGCCCGTCCGGGAAGATTCCCGCTGGTCGAGCCGGGAGACGACGCCGTTCAGGCAGACCGGGGCGCCCCGTGGCCGTCGACATCGCAGCGGCCGGCCAGCCTCGCGCGCAGTCGGCGGCGGCCCCGGAAGAGGCGCGAACCCACCGTGCCGACCGGGATGTGCAGCATCTCGGCGACCTCGGTGTTGCGGTATCCCTGGACGTCGGCGTAGTACACGATGACCCGCAACTCGAGCGGCAGTGCACGCAGCGCGGCCTCGGCCTCACCGGGAAGTGATTGCAGCGCCTCGGATTCCGCGGACGGCAAGCTGGCGTCCAGGCCGGCCTGGCTGGTCAGCTGCGGATCGGTGAGGTCGCCGTGGAGCCGCTCGGCGGGGCGCCGTAGGGACGACCGGTGCCCGTCCACCCAGGTGTTCGCCATGATGCGGTACAGCCAGGCCCTGACGTTCGTGCCCTCCCGGAAGGTGCCGAACGACACCCATGCCTTGATCAAGGTGTCCTGCACCAGGTCCTCGGCGTCACTGCGCTGATGAGTCAGTCCGAGGGCATGACCGAGGAGGTACGCACCGTGCGGCAGCACCTCGTCGGTGAACCGGCGGGTGTCGGGCCGCTCGGTCTGCTCGGACGGGGCGGTTCCGATGACGTCGGATGGATCTAGGGGCAGCATCTACCGTTCCCTTTCGACGGCGACGACGTCCCTGCCGGGCGCCGTGGCCGCTGCACTCCGTGGTCGCGGAACGGGTGTGGGTTCCACCCGGTCACGCGTCGCGGACGTGCAGTTCGCATGGAGCGAGTGCTCGCCTCCGACACCGCCGTTGGAGTCGGATCGCACTCGCCGTGACGACGTCAATGCTCGTCTCGGCGCGTGAGCGTCACATGGAGATCTCGTGGAGATCGGATGGAGATCGTTGGGGTGCACCGCCACTGCGCGGGCGACCCGGCCGAATCGATCGGCTACCGCGCGTGAGGGATCTCGGCGTTGATGGCGTCGAGCAGGGCGGGATGGCGGTTGGCCTCGCGGTGCCCGCCGGGCTTGCCGCTGCTGACGATGCCGACCGACAGCCGGCGATCCGGGTCCGCCCACACCGCGATGTTGGTCAGCCCGGTGTGGCCGAAAGCGCCACTGGCACCCTTTCCGAACGGTCCGAAGTGCTTGGAGCCCAACATGTATCCGGTTCCCCACCGCATGGGCTGCAAGCCGGTGGCGATGTCGGGTCGCAACCGTCGCGCCTGCCGCGTGGCGGTGTGCAGGGTGCGGGGTGAGAGCACGCGCACCCCGTCGAGTTCGCCTCCCCGACAGAGGATCTCGGCGAACCGGGACAGCTCGTCGGCCGTCGACACCGTGCTCGACGACGGGATGACGCTGGTGAGGAACGCCGGGGTGTTCGAGAACGGGATGATGCGCTGCGGTGTGCCGCCGACGGCGATCGTGAACGCCTTCGCCATGGGCGCAGGCATCGGCGGGCCCGTGACGTGGCTGGGCGCCACCAGTGGAACGTCCTGGGGTGCCACACCGTAGTTGGTCCAGCGGAACCCCAGTGGTTCCAGGATCTCGGTGGCGAGGATGTCGCGGATGTTGCGGCCGGTGGCCGCCGAGACGATCTCGCGCATCAGCGGACCCCACGTCAGCCCGTGGTAGAGGTGCACCCGGCCAGGCGCGTGGATGGGTTTGAGCTGCCCCAGCATCTCCCGGGCGTACGCGCTGTCGTCCATGCGCTTGAGGTCGGGGCGCGGACCGGTGGCGAACGGGACGCCCGCACTGTGGGTGACCACGTGCCGGATGGTGGTGCGGTCCTTGCCGTGGCTGGTGTAGCTGGGCAGGTACTCGCACACGCGGTCGTCGAGCGAGAACGCGCCGCGCTCCACCAGCATGTGCACCACGGTGGTGGTGATGGCCTTGGCCGCCGAGTAGACGCAGAACGGGGTGTCGGTGCGCACCGGAACGCGTTCGGCATCGGGCGACTCGCCGGGGCCGTTGCCCCAGGCGTGCCCGATGGCGCGGTTGAGCACGGTGCGGCCGTCGACACGCAGACACACCTGGATGGCCGGGTGCATGCCGGCGGCGTACCAGTGCCGGGCGGCGTCCCAGATCCGCTCGACGGGCGCCGCGCCCACGCCGGAGTGGTCCTCGGCGCCGACGTCGGTGACGGCCGCCAGGTCGGAGGGCACGCGGATGCGCCAATCGGCAGGTGCGTCGGACACGTGGCCAGGGTAGGCGACGGTGGTCGCGGGCCGGGAAATCCGCCACCGCACGCAACTAGAACGTGTTACAGTTTCGCCTTCCGAACCCGGGGGAGAGCATGACCAGGGCCGAGCCGTCCGCGCGATCCAAGGGGGCGTCGCTGGCGATCGTCACCGTCGCCTACGTGGTGGCCGTCGGTGTGGGCGTCGTCTGGCTGTGGTGGGGGCCGAGCACCGGACGGCCGTGGCTGGACTCCCTGATCGCCGACGTGCTGGCGACCCTCGTCGTGTTCGCATTCAGCCGGGCCTACCGCAACTCCAGCTTCTACGACGCGTACTGGAGCGTGATCCCGCCGCTGCTGCTCGCCTACTGGTGGCTGAGCGCCGACGGCACCGTCGACCCCGTACGCGGCACGCTGCTGGCGATCGTCGTGGGCTACTGGGCCGTGCGCCTCACCGGCAACTGGGTGTACGCGTTCCCCGGACTGCACCACGAGGACTGGCGCTACCCGATGTTCCGGGAGAGGGCCGGCCGCTGGGAGTTCGGTGCCGACCTGGTGGCCATCCACCTGATCCCCACGCTGCAGGTGTTCCTGGGGATGGTCCCGGCCTACGTCGCCGTGACGCGTCCCGGTCCTGGCGTGCCGTGGCTGGCGGTGGTGGCGTTCGTGATCGGCATGGCCGCCGTGACCCTGGAGTTGGTCGCCGACGTACAGATGCACCGATTCGCCGCGGTCCGCGCGCCGGGTGAGGCCATGCAACGCGGGGTGTGGGCGTGGTCGCGGCATCCGAACTACTTCGGCGAGTTCGGCTTCTGGCTGTCGGTCGGCCTGTTCGGGATGGCGGCGGCGCCCACGTCCTGGTGGCTGCTGGCCGGTGCGGCCGTGATGCTGGCCCTGTTCCTCGGCGCGAGCATCCCGATGATGGAGGAGCGCAGCCTGGCGCGTCGCCCCGAGTACCGGCAGGTGATGGAGCGGGTGTCGACGTTCGTTCCCCGGCCTCCGCGGCCGGAGCGGAACGGTGGGCCTCCGCGGCCGGAGCGGAACGGTGGGCCTCCGCGGCCGGAGCGGAACGGTGGGCCTCCGCGGCCGGAGCGGAACGGTGGGCCTCCGCGGCCGGAGCGGACCGGTGGGCCCCCGCGATGACGCGCGTGGTGATCGCCGGGCTCGGTGACAGCGGCCTGCTGACCGCGATCCGGTTGGCCAAGCACGTCGACGTCGTGGGCATCTCGACCAAGCCGGGACTGCTGAGCGGTCAGGAACTGGGCTGGCGCATCAGCCGACCCGAGCACTGGGCGCGGCACAATTGGATCTCCTTCGACCGCTACCGCGGTCTCGACGGCGTGCGCACCGTGCACGGCACGCTCACCGGCGTCGACCTCGACCGGCGCACCGTCGCCGTGCGCGGTGCCGACGGCGCCGACCGTGACGAACCCTTCGATGCGCTCGTCATCTCGACCGGAGTGACCAACGGTTTCTGGCGCCAGCCCGGACTGCAGACCCGGGCCGAGATCGACGCGCACCTCACGGCCGTCCGCGACCGGCTCGCCGCGTCGTCGTCGGTGATGGTGGTCGGCGGTGGAGCCGCGGCGGTGAGCGCGGCGGCCAACGTCAAGACGACGTGGCCGCAAACCCAGGTCGACCTGTACTACCCGGGCGAGCGGGCCCTGCTTGCCTACCACCCGCGCACGTGGCGACGGATCTGCGCCCAGTTGGACCAGGCGGGTGTGCGTCGACATCCCGGGCACCGTGCCGAACTGCCAGACGGCGACGTCGGCGCCGACATCACCACCGGTCCCGTGCGGTGGAGCACCGGACAGCCACCCGCGACCGCCGACGCCGTGCTGTGGACGGTGGGTCGCGTGCGCCCCAACACCGACTGGCTGCCGCCGGACCTGCTCGACGACGCCGGCTTCGTCCGCGTCACCCCGCACCTGCGCGTGCCCGGCCATCGGGGGGTGTTCGCCGTCGGTGACGTCGCGGCGACGGATCCGCAGCGCAGCTCGGCGCGCAACCGGGCCGACGGCTTGCTGGCGCACAACGTCCTCGCCGAACTCGCCGACCGGCCGCTGAAGTCCTACCGGCCGCCCCGCACCCGGTGGGGATCGGTGCTCGGCATCCAGCGCGAGGGACTGGAGGTATACGCCCCCAATGGCCGGGCCTTTCGGGTGCCGGCCTGGGCGTTCGAGAACGTCCTCGTGCCGTGGATCGTGCGACGCGGCATCTATCGCGGCGTGCGCGACGCATAGCCGAACGTCACCTCGGTATTGTCATTGCATCGTCACTTCCGTTCACATGGCACGCCGTGCTCATGCTCCCTGACTTCGACCCTGCCGCGCCTGGGCGCGCACTGTCGTTGCTGCTGGTCGAGGACGATCGAGCGGACGCCCTCCTCGTCGAGGAGCTGATCGCGGACTCCTCCGCAGACATCCGGGTCGTCTGGGTGCGCACCATCGCCGAAGCCGAGGCCGAACTCGGGACGTTCCGGCCCGACTGCGTGCTCCTGGACCTCAACCTGCCCGACGCCAGCGGGATCGCCGCGCTCGATCGCATCGCCAAACGTGACGAGTCGATTCCCATCGTCGTGCTCACGGGTCTGATCGACGAACACTTCGGGGTGTCGGCCGTGGCGTCGGGCGCCCAGGACTACCTCGTGAAGGGCCGCGTCGACCCCGACGTGCTGCGCCGGGCGCTGCTCTACGCCATCGAACGCAAGCGCGCCGAGCTGACCGCCATGGCCCTGCGCGCCACCGAGTTGACCGCGCTGGAGAACGCTCGGCTGGCCCGTGGTCTGCTGCCCACGCCGCTGCTGCTCGACGAGCCGGGGGTGGAGATCTGCGCGCAGTACCAGCCCAGTCATCGCAACGCGCTGTTGGGCGGCGACTTCTACGACTTCGTCCAGACCCCCGATCGCACCGTGCACGTCATGGTCGGCGACGTCGCAGGGCACGGTCCCGACGCCGCAGCGCTCGGCGTCGCGCTGCGCATCGGGTGGCGCACCCTCACGTTCGCGGGTCTGCGGGGCAGTGAGCGGATGCGCCAGCTCGAGCGGCTGCTGCGGGCGGAGAGCCCGGTCAGCAGCGGTATCTTCGCGACGGTGTTGAGCATCGCCCTGGCACCCGACCGGTTGAGCTTCTCCGCGGTGCGGGCCGGCCATCCGGGGATGCTGTTGCATGGGTCGGGGACCGTCGACTGGCTGGAACCGCCCGCGGGGCCGGCGCTGGGCCTCGGCGCGTCGGAGTGGCCGATGACGCAGCTGGAGCTGCGTCCCGGGCAGGCGCTGCTGATGCTCACCGACGGCATCTTCGAGGGGCATTCCGGGCGCGGTAACGAGCGGCTCGGGGAGGACGGCCTGCTGGACCTGGCCCGGTCGGTGGCGAACCTGCCGGGGCGCGAGTTCGTGCAGGCGCTGATCGACGGAGCGGGGGAGCGGGCGAAGTCGCACGGCGGCCTGTCCGACGACATCGCCGTGGTGCGCGTCGAGAGGACACTGGGGTGACCAACGCATACGGCGGGCGTCGCCTGACCGTGCAGGGCTGGCAGAACCTGGTGCTGCTGCTGACGGGCATCGTGGTGCTGGCGGGCGCGATTGCCGGTGCGATCCTGGTCGATCGCACCGACGACGTCTCCAACGAACTCATCGACGACATCCAGCCGGCCCGCGTGGCGTCCTATCGGCTGCAGAATGCGTTGCGCGATCAAGAGACCGCCACGCGCGGGTACGCCATCACCGCCGATCGGCAGTTCCTGCAGCCCTATTTCGACGGCCGCCAGCAGGAGCGCGTCGCAGTGGAGGCCATGACCGAGCGGCTCTCCGACAAGCCGGAGCTGATGGCCGATCTCGACGCGGTGGAGCAAGCCGCCGAGCAGTGGCGACGGCAGTACGCCGAACCCCTCATCGCGAGCATCCGGCCGGGTGCCGCAGCCCCCGTGGACCCAGCCGTGATCGACCGCGGCAAGACCGAGTTCGACGGTCTCCGGCGACAGTTCGACGTGCAGTCCGAACATCTGCAGGCCGCCCGCGACGCCGGCGTCGCAGAGGTCGAGCGGGTGCGTGACTGGCGCGACGGCGTGCTGGTGGCGATCGCGGTGGTGCTCCTGCTCACCGCGGTGCTGCTGGCGGTGCTGGTGCGCAACGCGATCACGCGGCCGTTGACCATGCTGGCCACGTCCTGTCGGCGCATCACCGAGGGCGACTTCGAAGCCCGCATCGAACCGCGTGGCCCCAAGGACATCCGCGCCATCGGTACCGACGTGGAGAACATGCGACAGCGCATCGTCGCCGAACTCGACGCGGCCCAGGCGGCGCGGGCGCTGCTGGACGAGCAGGCCGTGGACCTGCGCCGCTCCAACGCCGAACTGGAACAGTTCGCCTACGTGGCCTCGCACGACCTGCAGGAGCCGCTGCGCAAGGTGACGTCGTTCTGCCAGCTGATCGAGAAGCGTTATCGCGATCAGCTCGACGAGCGCGGCGTCGAGTACATCGGCTTCGCGGTCGACGGCGCCAAGCGGATGCAGGTGCTGATCAACGACCTGCTGACCTTCTCGCGGGTGGGCAGGCTCAACGCCAAGCATGCCGAGCTGAGCCTGGACGCCGCCCTGGACGGCGCGCTGGTGAACCTGGCTGCCGCCATCGACGAGTCCGGTGCCCGCGTCGTGCGGCCTGCGGCCGGGTTGCCGACGGTGGTGGGGGACCCGACCCTGATGACGATGCTGTGGCAGAACCTGGTGGGCAACGCGGTGAAGTTCCGCCGCGAGGGACAGCCGCCACGCATCGAGATCGACTGCGCGCCGGCCACCGAGGGTTGGGTGTTCACGGTGTCCGACAACGGCATCGGGATCGCCGAGGAATTCGCCGAGAAGGTGTTCGTGATCTTCCAGCGGTTGCACGGTCGGGATGCCTACAGCGGAACCGGCATCGGTCTGGCATTGTGCAAGAAGATCGTCGAGTACCACGGTGGCACGATCTGGATCGACACCGACTACACCGACGGCACCCGGTTCCGGTTCACGCTGCCCGCACCGGTGGGCACCCTGCCCGCCGAGACCCTGCCCGCCGAGACCCTGCCCGCCGAAACCCTGCCCGCCGAAACCCTGCCCGCCGAGACCCTGGAGAGCACCGGGGCCATCACGTCCGACGCCGTGGCGCACCAGCCCACGGTCGAACCGAAAGGCCCACGATGATGACCAATTCCGCCCGCCCGATCGACGTCCTGCTGGTCGAAGACGATCCCGGCGACGAGCTGATCACCCGCGAAGCCTTCGAGCACAACAAGATCAAGAACAACCTACACGTCGCGCACGACGGCGAGGAAGGGCTGGACTTCCTCTACAAGCGTGGCCGCTACGCCGACGCGCCGCGGCCGGACTTGATCCTGCTGGACCTGAACCTCCCGAAGTACGACGGCAGACAACTGCTCGAGAAGGTCAAGTCCGACGCCGACCTGTGTCACATTCCGGTGGTGGTGCTCACCACGTCGTCGGCCGAGGAGGACATCCTCAAGAGCTACAAGCTGCACGCCAACGCCTACGTGACCAAGCCGGTCGACCTGGATCAGTTCATGAGCGCCGTGCGGCAGATCGACGAGTTCTTCGTCCAGGTCGTGCGGCTGCCGCAGCACTGAGCACGCCGTCTTCTGGTGCGCCCACTGCGCTCGCAAGGACGGCAACGCCGACGTCAACGACCGCTACCCGGTGCCTGCCGGAGGCTGAGTCCGTTCAGCGCGTCCCGTAGCGACGGCGGAACTTCTCGACCTGGCCCGCCGTGTCGAGCAGGCGCTGCTGTCCCGTCCAGAAGGGGTGGGAGTCGGAGCTGACCTCGACGATGGCCAAGGGCAACGTCTCGACCCCGTCGGCGGTCTGCCACTCGATGGTGCGCGTGGTCGCGACCGTCGAGCGGGTGAGGAACGTGGCGCCGGTGGTGGCGTCCTGGAAGACGACGCGTCGGTAGTCGGGGTGGATGCCGGGCTTCATCGGTGGTCTCCTCGGTGGCTGGTGCCGTCGGTGGTCTGGTCGGCGAGTGCGTGGTCGCAGGGATCTTCGTGCCAGTCGCCGAACGGGTTGGGGAACCCCGGCCACGTCCCGGGCCGGGACATCTCGGCGTCGTCGAGCAGCGCCGCGCGTAGGGCGCCTTCGATCTCCATCGGTCTGGCGCCGCACAGCAGCATGGTCAACGACGTGTGCCGGTCGCCGTGGACGGGGTGCCAGCGCAGGTCGGCCATGGCGCGGCGTTCGGGGTCCACGTAGGCGCGCTCGCGAGACGTCATGGCGGCCAACCACTTTCCTGCCGAACTCACGCGTAGGCCGCCGCCCGCCGACTCCAGGTACATCGCGTGGTCCGACCGACCTGCCAGCCACAGCCTGCCGCGGGTCCGCACGACGCCGTCGAGCAGGACGTCGAGCGTGTCGTGAAGGCGCTGCGGGTGGAAGGGCCGGTGGGCGGCGAACTCGACCAGTCCCACCGGCCCCGCCGTCGTCAGCGGTGGCTGACCGGCCAGCAGCGGTCCGTGGGGATCGTCGCCTCGGCCGCGGCGCGCGCGTGGTTCGAGATGGTTCAGCGTGTGCTCGATGCGGGCCGGCCCGACGGTGATGCGGGCACGCGGGGCAAGCCGGCGCAATACCTCGAGCGTGGTGGGTTCGGGTGCGTCGAGCACCAGCGCGTCGGCGAACTCGGCCTGGCCGACCACCACCTGGGCGACGGTGCGGCCGTCGGCCAGCTCGTCGTCACCGAGGGCGCCCGGCAGCCACGCGGTGCTGTCGACGCACGTGACGACACCCATGATCTCGACGTCGCGGGCTGCCGGGCCGTCGGTGAAGCCGGGTCCTACGTGTACGCGAACGTGGTTGACCGCAAAGCAGATCGGTTCCGGCTCCAGCCACGGCTCGAGATGGACGACGATGCGGTGGACGTCGGCGCGGCGATGCAGCTTGCGCAGCAGGACCAGTAGGTCGTCGCGCACCGTGCACGCCACGCAGCCGTGGGCGAGTTCGAGGGGGGTCTCGCTGGTCACCAGGTCCCCGTGCTGGAGCGCCAGCAGGCGTCGGCGCACCACGTGGCCGTCGAAGCGGTGCTCGACGGCCAGGGTGCCCGGTCGGTGCAGGAGCGCGTCGGTCACGGCGTCGGTGTCGCCCTGGCCCACGACCAGGAACAGCGGTGTGCGCACCGTCCTCCTATCGACAACGATTTTCATTAGTGTCCCGCCTACGTTACCCTCCGAGGCGACGGTTGTCGAAAACCGTTTTCAACAAGAAGGTTCACAGTCAGGAGGCCCGTCGATGTCGGCGAAGTGTCAGATCACCGGCCGCACGGTCGGTTTCGGAAACACCGTGTCGCATTCCCACCGCCGCTCCCCGCGCACGTGGCGCCCCAACATCCAGGTGAAGACCTACTATCTCGCCTCGGAAGGGCGGCGCATCCGGCTGCGGGTCAGCGCCAAGGGCATCAAGGTGATCGACCGCGACGGCATCGACGCCGTGGTGGCGCGCCTGCGCCGTGAAGGGCAGAAGATCTGATGGCGCGCACTGACATTCGGCCCATCGTCAAACTCAAGTCCACTGGCGGAACGGGTTTCACCTACGTCACCCGGAAGAACCGGCGCAACGACCCCGACCGGTTGGTACTGCGCAAGTACGATCCCGTGCTGCGCCGCCACGTCGACTTCCGCGAGGAGCGCTGACATGGCCAAGAAGTCGAAGATCGTCAAGAACGAGCGCCGCCGGGCCATCGTCGCGAAGTACGCCGAGCGGCGCGCCGAACTCAAGGCCGTGATCGCCGCGCCGCACAGCACGCCCGACGACCGCGCGGCCGCGGTCACCGAGTTGGCGCGCCAACCGCGCGACGCCAGCGCGACGCGGCTGCGCAACCGCGACGCCGTCGACGGCAGACCGCGTGGCCACCTGCGCAAGTTCGGGCTCTCCCGGGTGCGCGTGCGCGAACTCGCCCACGAGGGCCACCTGCCCGGCGTGCGGAAGTCGAGCTGGTGATGGCCGCCAGGAACCGGACTCCGCGCCGCGCCGCGGATGGTCGGCCGCCGCGCCGCAACATGCTCACCACGCTCGGCATGGACACCGTGGACTACAAGGACACCACCACGCTGCGGTTGTTCGTCTCCGACCGCGGAAAGATCCGCGCCCGCTCGGTGACCGGCCTGACCGTGCGGCAGCAGCGCCAGGTGGCCGCGGCCATCAAGAACTCGCGCGAGATGGCGTTGCTGCCCTACCCGACCGGCCGGCCGCGGTGACCGCGACCCGGCGACCGTTCACGCTGATCGTGTGTGCGGGCTGTGCCGCCGCCGGGGAGTTGACGAGCGCAGCAGTGCTGGAGGCGTTGCGCCCGAGTGTCCGACGCTGCCCGCACGGCATGCTGGTGGTGGCGGAATGCCCACTGAGTCAATGGCTCTGCCGATCCCGGCACGAGGAGCCGGGCGCCCTGGTGATGTTGCAACCGTGCTTCGGCGACCGCACGCCTGCGGGGCCCGCCGCGTGGCTCGGCCCGGTCGCCACGGCGGACGACGCCATGCTGCTGGCACGGTGGATCGAGGCGGGGCGGTGGGACGTCGCCGCGCTGCCCGTCCGGTTGCGCAGCCGGCTGTCCGACCCCGCGGGCGTCGCCGCCGCCAATTGACGCTGCCAATTGACGCCTGCGTCGACCGGCCCGATGGGTGTCGTCCGGATCTCCGGTAAGGTCCCAGCCATCGGGCCGACGGCGGCGGGAGGCGACATGGGCGGTCGAACGTTCACGTTCGAGGTGAACCGCGTCAGCAGCGCGCCACCGGCGACGCTGTTCCGGCTGGAGACCGACGGAGCCCGCTGGTCGCAGTGGGCCAAACCCGTGGTCTTCCAATCGAGTTGGGCGGCCACCGGAGAACCCGAGCCGGCCGGTGTCGGCGCCGTGCGCAAGGTCGGCCTGTGGCCCGTGATGATGCTCGAGAAGACCGTGGCCTACGAGCAGGATCGGCGGCACGTCTACACCCTGATCGCGCCGTCGTCCCCGGCCAAGGACTATCACGGCGAGGCGATCTTCACGCCCACCGAGTCCGGCGGCACCCGGCTGACCTGGCGCGGCCGGTTCGTCGAGGGGGTGCCGGGCACCGGGCCGGTCATGCGGGCGCTGCTGCGCGGCGCCATCGTGGCACTCTCGCGGCAACTGGTGCGGGCCGCCGAACGCGAAACCGCCCGAGCCCGCGACTGACGGCGTCCGTGGACACGCCTGCTCGACACCGCCTCCTGTCCGCAGGGGCCCTGACGGTGGCGGCCGGCGTCGTCGCCGTCACCGCCGTCGGCGTCACCGGCACGCTGCTCTACCGGGTGCCCGTCGTCGGTCTGCTCACCGGCTTCGTGGCGCCCGTGATGACGTGGGTCGTGATCGTGGCACTCCTCGGCGGGCTGCTGGCGTTGACGATCGCCATCTGGCGGCGCAGCCGGATCGCGATCGCGATCGTCCTCGTCGCCGCACTCACCGTGGTGGGCGGCGGCTACGTGGTGGCCCGCCAGGTCGGCGCGGCCGAGGCGGCGGGCGCGCACGTGTCGCTGCTGCAGACGCTGCGCGTCTTCGGCGCCGACGCCGCGCCGCCGGACGCCACCGACACCTTCAGCGTCGCCGACGGAAAACCGCTGCGCGTCAGCGTGTTCCGGCCGGCGCCAGGCCGCCCCGCCCCGGTACTGATGTTCATCCACGGAGGCGGGTGGGTGGCAGGCGATCGCTTCGCGCATGCCTCGGACCTGCGCTGGTTCGCCGACCAGGGCTGGCTGGTGTTCTCCGTCGACTACGCCTTGTCGGCGCGCGCCCGCAACCTGTGGGACGTCGTCGACGCCCAGATCGGCTGCGCCATGGTGTGGGTGGCCGCCAACGCGGGGCGCTACGGCGGCGACCCGAGCAGGCTCTCGCTCACCGGCGACTCGGCGGGCGGCAACCTTGCGATCAACGCCGCCTACTCCAGTGCCACCGGCACGCAACGCTCGTCGTGCGGCGGGGTGCCGCCGCGGGCCGGCGCCGTGGCGACGCTGTACCCCGCCGTGGATCCCGCGTCGGTGTTCACCAATTCCGACGTCCTGCTCTCGGAGACCGCGCGCGGCTTCGCGTTGGCCTATCTGGGAGGTTCGCCCGACGAGGTACCCGAGCGCTACGCGGCCGTCGCCTCGATCACGCACGTCAGCCCGGCCGCACCGCCCACCCTGATCGTGCTCGGCGCCGCCGATCACCTGGTCCCCACCAGCGGCGCCTACGAGTTCACCCGCAGGGCGCGCGAAGCCGGCGTCCAGGTGCGCACCGTGTCGATCCCGTTCGCCGACCACGTCTTCGACGGCAGGCCCGGCAGCATCGGTCAGCAGACGTTCCGTCAGCTCACCGCGTCGTGGTTGCGCGAGCACGGGCAGGGGCCCCAATCGCCCGTGGGCTAGGGTTTGCGTTCGATGACACCCTCGGCGCCCAGCTGGATCGCTCGCCTGCTCGACTTCGAGCGCCAGGGTGACGTGTTCACCGCCCCCAACGCCGAATCGGGCCCGGGCCAGCGGCTGTTCGGCGGCCTGATCGCCGCCCAGGCTCTCGGCGCTGCCGGTGCCACGGTGGGACCGGACAAGCTGCCGCAGTCGCTGCACCTCTACTTCGTCAGGGGCGGGCAGTACGGAGTGGACGTCGAACTGCAGGTGGAGCGCACGCGTGACGGCCGATCGTTCGACACCCGTCGGGTCACCGCCGTCCAGAACGGCAAGGTGATCCTCGAGATGATCGCGTCGTTCCACCGTCCGGAGACCGAAGCGGACTGGCAGCCGCCGACGCTGCCCGTCCTCGAGTTCGACGACGCGGTGCCCAAGCGGCCGAGCCTGGGGTTCGCCGACCGGTTCGACATCCGGGTGACCCCGGGCGACGACACCACGTTCGCCGTGCCGCCGTTCTGGATCCGCACACGCGACGCCATCGAGGACGACCCGTTGATCCGCGCGTGCATGCTCGCGTTCATGTCGGACTTCGGCCCGGTGCCGGTGGCCAGACCGCCCGGCGTGCCCCTCGAACCCGGCATCGGCTTCGCCGCCAGCCTGGACCACGCCGTGTGGTTCCACCGGCCCTTCGATCCGCATGCGTGGCACCGCTACGACGTCCGGTCGCTCAACAACAGCGATGCCCGCGGCCTGGTGGCCGGATCGCTCTACGCCGCCGACGGGACGCTGGTCGCCAGCACCACCCAGGAGGCACTGTGGCGCGTCTAGCGGTACGGCGGAGCTAGCCGACGGCGACCCCCACCCAGAGCGCGAGCACGCTCAGGCACAGCGTCGCCGGCACCGTGAGCACCCCCAGCAGCGTGTAGACCCGCAGTTGCGGTGCGGCGCCCGCCGCAGCGGATGCCCTGCGCCACAACATGATCGCCAACGATCCGACGTAGGTCAGGTTCGGGCCGACGTTCACCCCCAGCAGCATCGCCAGGATCAGCGGGGGCGGCGCGTGCGTGCCGAGGGCGGCGAGCAGCAGCAGCGTGGCGGGCAGGTTGTTGACCAGGTTCGAGATGACGGCCGCCGCGGCGGCCACCACCAGGAGCCCGACCAAGGTCGATTCGTGCGGCAGGTGCTCGCCCAGCGCGCGCCCGATCGGGCCGTGGGAGACCGCCGCCACCACGACGGCCAGCGCCAGCACGAACCCGCAGAACAGGACGTCGGCCGCGGCCAGGGTGCGGCGCACCGTGGTGTGCCCGCCTCGGAGCGCGAAGCCGGCCAGCACCGCGGCGCCCGCCGCCGCGACCCAGCCCGGCGCCACCCCGACGAAACCCGACACCGCGAACCCGGCGAGCGTCAGGGCGAGGACCAGCAGTGCCGTCGTCGGCGTGGCGGGGGGTGCATCGTGGGCGGACGCGCCGGTTGCCGAGTCCGCTGAGTCCGCCGACCCCTTCGAGTCCGCCGACTCCACCCCGTCGGCCCTGGCCGCACCGGGGGCATCGCCCAGCCGGTGGGGTGTCCGGAGTTGGTGGGCGAAGAACATCCGGAACACCACGAACTCGGCGACGATCGACACCAGCCACGGCAGCGCCATCACCGTGGTGAACTCCACGAACGTCAAACCCGTTGCGGTGAAGGCCAACAGGTTCGTCAAGTTCGACACCGGCAGCAAGGTCGAGGCGGTGTTCGACAGGTGGGCGCTGGCGTAGGAGTGTGGCCGTGGGTCCATCCGCATCGCCTGGGCCGTGGCGATCACCACCGGTGTCAGCAGCACGACCGTGGCATCGAGGCTGAGGATCGCGGTGGTCGCCGACGCCGCGACGAACACCAGGCGCAGCAGGCGCGTGGGGGAGCCGCGTGAGCCCCGCCGCAGCCGGTCGGCGATCCACGTGAACACGCCCATCGCGTCGGCGAGGTGGGCGAGTACCAGGATGGCCGCCAGGAAGCCGACCGTCGGCGCCATCTCCGTGATCGCGGAGCGCGCCGCCGGCCAGCTGACCAGCCCGGCGGCGACCGCGACGACCGCGGCCGGTAGCGCCGCGGCGATCTCCGGCAGCCCGCGCGGCCGCGCCACGGCGAACACCATCACGACCGCCACCAGGGCGACGGCGAGCACCGTCGCGCCGACACCGTGCACCACCGCGGTCAGCCCGCCCCGGTGCGGGTGCCGCACGGCAAGACCAGGACGCTGCCCACGGTCACCATTCCCAACGTCGTCTCCCGCCGATCCGAACGATTGCCGCCAGAGATGTTGACCGCACGGGGAGAGGTCAACCTGAAGAACGCAGCCAATCGGCTGTCGGATCGCTGAGTGCGACCGAGCGCACGGGCGATTCCCGCGTGCACGGTGCCGACCCCGAGTGGGAGAGTGGGTGCCGTGAGCTACCCGTACCCGCAGGCGCCGCAGGGCGCACCGCCGAGCTGCTACCGGCATCCCGGTCGGCCGACGTACGTGCAGTGCACGCGCTGCCAGCGGTACATCTGCGGTGAGTGCATGCGCACCGCACCCGTCGGCCACCAGTGCGTCGACTGCATCGACGAGGCGAACCGCGCGGTGCGCCGGCCCACCACGCCGTTCGGCGGCAAGCTCGGCACCGTACCGCTGGTGAGCTACGTGCTGATCGCGGTCAACGTCGTGATGTTCGTGCTGCAGAAGATGTCACCGGACGTCTACCGCGAGTTCGTCCTGTGGCCGTGGGGCATCGCCTACGGCGACCAGTTCTACCGCCTGGTGACGTCGGCCTTCCTGCACGCGGGCATCGTGCACCTGCTCTTCAACATGTGGGCGCTCTACGTCATCGGCCCGCAGCTGGAGCGGTGGCTGGGCCGACTGCGATTCACCGCGCTGTACTTCCTCAGCGCCATCGGTGGCTCGGTGCTGGTGTACCTGCTCACGCCCGTCGACACCCCCACCCTGGGCGCGTCGGGTGCCATCTTCGGCCTGTTCGGCGTGACGTTCGTCATGGCCCGCACGCTCAACCTGGACGTCAGGTGGATCGCGGGGCTGGTGGTGCTCAACCTCGCGATCACCTTCATCGGTCCGGCCCTGGGCACCGGGGCCATCAGCTGGCAGGGCCACGTCGGCGGGTTGGTGACCGGCGCCGCCGTCGGCTGGGTGTTCGCCAACGCACCGCGGGAGCGTCGCAACCTGGTTCAGGTGGCGGTGTCCGTCGCGGTACTCGCCCTGTTCGTCGTGCTCGTCTGGTGGCGCACCGACGTGTTGGTGAACGCCATCGGGCTCTAGGGGGCCGGCGGGGCCGCGCAGCGGTTCTTGATGTCGACCAGCGGCTGCCGGATCCCGGTCATCTCGGCCTGCTCCTGCGGGTGCTGGGCCAACCACGCCTGCGTCTTGGTCGACACCTGCTCGCGGGACATCCCCTTGAGGCTGGTGACGTAGTCGTTCAGATCGGGGTGGGTGAACAGGTACGCCGACGTGGACGCGTCGACACCGGCCCGCACGCCCTCGAGGTCGGCGGCGCTGCAGTTCGGCGGGTTGGCGCCCGGATCCTCGTTGGCGAAGGCCGGGGCGACGGGGCCCAGCAGCGCGCCGACCAGCGCGGCGCCGAACAGCCCCGTGGCAACGAGGGTGCGGCGGGCGGTGACTGCGGACGGTGACATGACGTGCTCCTCTCGGTCTGACGAAGAGTCTGCCGACCCAGCGCGCCGCAGGCGGGCTCTCCAAGCTCATTCACAGGGTGTTCGCCGAACGCGCACAGCCGACACGGAGCCAATTCCAACGCCAACGATCGTGAAACGCCTTGATCACGAGCCGGTCACGCGGTGCGTGGCCTCGCGGTCATCGCCGTCGGCACTGCCTACGTTCGGCATCGACACCACGGACGAAGGAGTGCACCGGTGAGTTCGATGAGGCGGTTGGCGAGGGTCTTGCTCGCGGTACTGCTGCTGCCCGCGTTGTTCGGCATCGTCGCGCCGACACCGACCGCGGGCGCGTTCTCGCGTGCCGGGTTGCCCGTCGAGGGGCTGCAGGTGCCCTCGGCTGCGATGGGTCGCAACATCCTGGTGCAGTTCCAGGGCGGCGGCCCGCACGCGGTCTACCTGCTGGACGGCCTGCGCGCGCAGGAGGACTTCAGCGGTTGGGACATCAACACGCCTGCCTTCGAGTGGTTCCACGACTCCGGGCTGTCGTTGGTCATGCCCGTCGGCGGGCAGTCGAGTTTCTACACCGACTGGTATCAGCCTGCGAGTTCCAACAGTGGCGCGGTCACCTACAAGTGGGAGACGTTCCTCACGCAGGAGCTGCCCGCCTGGCTGGCGGCGAATCGGGGCATCTCGCCGTACGGCAACGCCGTCGTCGGCCTGTCCATGTCGGGCGGCGCCGCGCTGACCCTCGCCGTGTGGCATCCGAGCCAGTTCATCTTCGCGGGCTCACTGTCGGGTTACCTCAACCCGTCACAGGGGCTGTGGCCCACCATGATCGGCTTTGCGATGAAGGACGCGGGCGGCTTCAACGCACAGCAGATGTGGGGTGCCACCAACGATCCCGCATGGCGGCGCAACGATCCCATGGTCAACATCCCGACCCTGGTCGCCAACAACACCGCACTGTGGATCTACTGCGGCAACGGCCGCTCGTCGGATCTCGACGCGCCGGGCGGCGACTTCGGCACCATGTACAGCGCCCAGTTCCTCGAGACCATCACCGTCAACACCAACAAGGAGTTCCAGCAGCGCTACCAGGCTGCCGGCGGGCGCAACGCCGTCTTCAACTTCCCCGCCAACGGCACGCACAGCTGGGGGTACTGGGGTCAGCAACTGCTCGCCATGAAGCCGCAGTTGCAGCGGGTGCTGGGCGCCGTGCCCGCGGCCCCGCCGGGAACCCCGCCGCCGGCCGGTGCGCCGGCACCGGGTGTGCCGCTGCCCGCCGCACCGCTGGGTTGATTCCGGCGGAATGGGTAAAGGGGTGCCATGGCAAAGGTCGACGTGTCGGTGTCCTCGGATCTGTCCCCGGAGCGTGCCTGGGCCATGGCCTCGGATCTGGCGCGCTTCGACGAGTGGTTGACGATCTTCGGTGGCTGGCGCAGCCCCGTGCCCGACGTGATCACCGAGGGCACCGCGGTGTCGTCGTGCATCAAGGTCAAGGGGTTCCGCAACACGATTCACTGGCGGGTCACGGAGTACGACGAGCCGCGACGCATCGCCCTCGACGGGCACGGCTTCGGTGGGGTCCGGATCGGGTTGACGATGACCGTGGACGCGCAGCCGCCGGGCTCGCGGTTCCACGTGCTGGCCGAACTGAAGGGCGGTCTGCTCAGCGGTCCGGTCGGCGGTCTGGTGGCCAGGGTGATCCGCTCCGACGTGGAACGGTCGGTGAACAACCTGGCGGCGCTGGCCTGACGACCCGGCATGTCGGCGGGCATCTTCGCTAGCCTGCACACATGGCAATTCGCGTACTGCGTTACGTCACCGTCGACGTCGACGACCGGCTGCGCCGCCGGGTGCGCCGTGTCGGTGACCGATTTCGGCTGAACGTCAGGTCGTATCTGCTGAGTGCGGCCGACGACATCGACGCGGCGGGGGCGGCCGCCGGCTCGAAGGCCAGGGGGCTCTGCGACGCCGCGGTGCAGCGCGTCGACACCGTGGTGACCCGCGTCAGCGACCGCATCGACCCGCTGCCCCCGGAACCCGAGGAACCGCAGGTCGGACGCGTTCGTTTAGAAGCGGTGTAGTGCACCCTCTACGGTGGAAGCGACGGGGGTGTCGCTGAACCGATGAAGGGATGCCGAGGCGGGTGCTGACCCACGGTTTGGTCGTCGTCCTGGCGCTGTGCGCCGCGATCTCGATGGCCGTCGGCATCGTCGTACGGCAGCGCGCCACCCTGGACGTGCCGTCCGAACAGGGCGTCAGCACCCACATGTTCCTGACCCTGTTGCGGCGTCCGCTGTGGTGGTGGGGGACCGGGGCGGCCGTGCTGGGGTACGTGTTCCAGGCGCTGGCCCTGATCAAGGGTTCCCTGATCCTGGTCGCTCCGCTCCTGGTGTCGGCGCTGCTGTTCACCCTGCCGCTGTCCGCGCGGCTGTCGAAACGTCGTGTCACCCGCGGCGAATGGTCGTGGGCCGGACTGCTCACCGTGGCGCTGGCGGTCTTCGTCATGCTCGCGCGCCCGGGGCCGCAGGAACAGCCCGCGGCGTTGCAGGTGCGCGTCGCCGTCGGCGTCGGCTGTGCGGCCGTCGTGGTGGCGTGCGTGGCCATCGCGGTGCGCCGGACGGGGTGGCAGCGGGCGGCGTTGCTCGCGGGCGCGGTCGGCGTGCTGTTCGGTGTCGTCGCGGTCGTGACCAAGATCGTGATGCACATGCTCGACCAGCGAGGATTGGCGAGTCTGCTCACCACGCCCGCGCCGTATGCCCTGGTGATGTTGGGCATCGTCGCCACCCTGCTGCAGCAGTCGGCGTTCCATGCAGGTGCGCTGCAGACGTCGGTGCCGACGATGCTGGTGCTCGAACCCGTGGTCGCGGTGTTCCTCGGGGCCATCCTGCTGGGCGAAGTGCTTGACGCGGGGCGCCACGAGGCCGTGGCCCTGACCGTGGCCATCGTTGCGATGACGGCGGCGACGGTGGCGCTGGGGCGCGACGAGGGTGCGTACGAGGCGGAGCTGGAGAGCACCGCGGCGGAGCGCGGCGAGCACACCGCGGCGGAGCGCGGCGAAGACACCGAGGCGGAGCGCGGCAAGTACCCCGCGGCGGAGCGCGGCGAGAACACCGCGGCGCAGCGCGGCCAACACACCGGGGCGCAGCGCGGCGAGTGACCCCGCGGCGCTGCGCCGGTCGGCTCAGGAAGTGCGGGTCGACGTGTAGTAGACGACGGGCGTCACCGCCTGCTGGTCCGGTGCCGAGTCGGCCGCGGCCTGGTCCGCGGGCAGCAATCCGTGGGAACTCAGGAGTTCGCCCATGGGCAGTCCCACCGACGTCCACCCGCGGGTCGACAGGTAGTCGGCGACGTCGTGGCGTTCGCCGGGGTAGCTGAGTTCGCTGAAGTCGAGGTCCAGGCCGTCCTCGCGCAGCTTGTCGGTGACGCTGCGCATCTTCTCGGTCATCGCGTCCCGGTCGGCGTCGGAGATGCTGGGCACGGCCTCGGTGGCCAGCCGGCTCCCGGGTGCGGTGAGACGCGTGATGTCGTCGAGGAGGCGGTCCTGCGCCTCGGGCGGAAGATAGCCGAGTAGTCCTTCGGCGATCCAGGCCGAGGGCTTCGTCGGGTCGAACGCGGTTGCGGTCAGCGCCGTGGTCCAGTCGTCGCGCAGATCGATGGCGATGGACTGCAGGTCGGTCTTGGGCCGTGCGCCGAGTGCGCTGAGCTTGCTGCGCTTGAACGCGATCACCTGGGGCTGGTCGATCTCGTAGACCGCGGTGCCGTCGGGCCACTCGAGCCGGTACGGCCGGGCGTCCAGGCCCGAGGCCAAGATGACGAACTGGCGGATGCCTGCGGCGGCCGCCTCGGCGAAGAACTGGTCGAAGAACCGCGTGCGCGCGGCCATGGCGACGGGCATCATGCCCAGGCCGAACGGCACGCCCTCGACGTCGTACTGCGCGCCGTCGATCTCACCGGTGGCCCAGCGTGTGAGAAAGTCCACTCCCACGGCGCGTACCAGGGGTTCGGCGAACGGGTCGTCGATGAGGGGCTCGGGCGCATTGGTCGCAATCGCGCGGGCGGCGGCCACCAGGGTGGCGGTGGCTCCGACGCTGGTCGCGAGGTCCCAGGTGTCGTCTGCGGTGCGTGGCATTGGGGTGGTTTCCTCCGTTCACCTTTTGGTTAGTCACTATAACCAGCAGGCCTGGAATGCCATTCCTCACAGGGAACTCCCAGTTCAGGGAGTCGGGCATATCTTTAGTTTTGCTAACGTTGTGATCGCTGGGTGAGCAACGGAGCTCCCCACCCAACTCCCACGAGCCCACGAGAATGGAGATGCCATGTCCGAGGAGACGGCAGCACTCGAAGCGCGCGAGGGCCGGCTGAACCAACGCATCGCCGACCTGTACGCCACTGATCCGGAGTTCGCCGCAGCCAAGCCCGACCCGGCAGTCGCTGCGAGCGTCGAGGGCAAGCGGCTGCCCGACGCCGTGCTGACGGTCCTCGACGGCTACGCCGAACGCCCCGCGCTGCGTCAGCGCGCCGTCGAGTTCACCACCGACGCCGCCGGCCGTACCGTCGCCACGCTGCAGCCCCGGTTCGACACCGTCACCTACGGTGAACTCGCCGCCCGCGTACGCGCCGTGGCCGCCGCCCTCGCCGACGCGCCCGTCGCCCCCGGCGACTCCGGTCCAATCGTCGCCCCCGGCGACCGGGTGGCCATCCTCGGCTTCACCAGCACCGACTACACCACCGTCGACACCTCGCTGACCCAGCTGGGTGCCGTCTCCGTGCCGCTGCAGACCAGCGCCGCGCACACGGCCCTGCAGCCGATCATCGCCGAGACCGAGCCGTCCCTGATCGCGTCGAGCATCGACTACCTCGACGACGCCATCGCCCTGATCGAAGCCGGCCCCGCACCCAAGCGCCTGGTGGTGTTCGACGTCCACCTGGAGGTCGACGACCACCTGGACGCGCTGACCGCGGCGCGCGCCCGGCTCGGCATCCCCGTCGAGACCCTCGGCGAGGTGATCGCGCGCGGTCGGGAGCTGCCCGCCCGCAGCGCCACCGGGGAGGGCGACGACCCCCTCGCACTGCTCATCTACACCTCCGGCAGCACCGGTGCGCCCAAGGGGGCGATGTACCCCGAGCACAAGGTCGCCGAGCTGTGGGGCGCCAGCTCGCTCAACCACTGGGACGAGAAGCAGGGCACCGTCCCGTCCATCACGCTGAACTTCCTGCCGATGAGCCACGTCATGGGGCGCGGTGTCGTGTACGGCACCCTGGCCGCCGGCGGCACCGCCTACTTCGCGGCCCGCGCGGACCTGTCCACGTTCCTGGAGGACCTGGCCCTCGCGCGGCCCACGCAGATGAACTTCGTCCCCCGCATCTGGGACATGTTGCACCAGGAGTACGAGAGCCGCGTGGCCCGCGCCGACGCCACCGGCGTCGCCGAGCAGGAGCGCGTCCTCGACGACATGCGCCAGAATCTGCTGGGCGGACGCTACGTCTCCGCCATCACGGGCTCGGCCCCCATCACGCCCGAACTCAAGGCGTGGGTCACCGAGCTGCTCGACCTGCACCTCGTCGAGGGTTACGGCTCCACCGAGGCCGGCGCGGTGTTCGTCGACGAGCAGGTGCGGCGCCCACCGGTGCTCGAGTACAAGCTGGTCGACGTTCCCGAACTCGGCTACTACGCCACCGACGTCCCGTTCCCACGCGGTGAGCTGCTGGTGAAGTCCGAGCAGCTGTTCCCCGGCTACTACAAGCGCCCCGAGGTCACCGCCGAGGTGTTCACCGACGACGGCTTCTACCGCACCGGCGACGTGGTTGCCGAACTCGGACCCGACCGGCTGCGCTACGTCGACCGCCGCAACAACGTGCTCAAGCTGTCGCAAGGTGAGTTCGTCACGGTGTCGAAGTTGGAGGCCGCGTTCACCGGCAGCCCGCTGGTGCGCCAGATCTTCCTGTACGGCAACAGCGCTCGGCCCTATCTGTTGGCCGTCGTGGTGCCCACCGACGACGCCGTGGCACGTCACGGCGAGGATGAGGACCTCAAGAACGCGATCAGCGCGTCGCTCAAGGACGCGGCCCGCACCGCGAACCTGCAGTCCTACGAGATCCCGCGCGACTTCCTCGTCGAGACCGAGCCGTTCACGATGGAGAACGGTCTGCTGACCGGCATCCGCAAGCTGGCATGGCCGCGGCTCAAGGAACGCTACGGCGAGGCGCTCGAGCAGCTCTACGTCGACCTGGCCGACGGTCAGGCCGGGGAACTGCGGGCGCTGCGGCAGCACGGTGCGGACGGACCCGTCGTCGAGACCGTCGGCCGCGCCGCCCGGGCCCTGCTGGGTGCGGCCGTCTCCGACGTCGCCCCCACCGCGCACTTCTCCGACCTCGGCGGAGACTCGCTGTCGGCGCTGACGTTCGCCAACCTGCTGCACGACATCTACGGCGTCGACGTCCCGGTGGGCGTCATCGTCAGCCCGGCCAGTGACCTCGCGGCCATCGCCGCCTACGTCGAGGCCGAACGCAGTGGCGGCGCCAAGCGCCCCACCTACGCCGCCGTGCACGGACGCGACGCCACCGAGGTGCACGCGAGCGACCTCACGCTGGACAAGTTCATCGATGCCGACACGCTGGCGGCCGCCGCGACGCTGCCCAAGGCGGGCAACGAGATTCGCACCGTCCTGCTGACCGGGGCCACCGGCTTCCTGGGCCGCTACCTGGCGCTGGAGTGGCTGGAGCGCATGGACCTGGTCGACGGCAAGGTGATCTGCCTGGTGCGCGCCCGTAGTGACGAGGAGGCGCGCGCCCGCCTCGACGCGACCTTCGACAGCGGGGACCCGAAGCTGCTGGCCCACTACCGCGAGCTGGCCGCCGATCACCTCGAGGTCATAGCCGGCGACAAGGGTGAGCCCAATCTCGGTCTCTCGCAGGAGGTCTGGCAGCGGCTGGCCGACACCGTCGACTTCATCGTGGACCCGGCCGCACTGGTCAACCACGTGCTGCCGTACAGCCAGCTGTTCGGACCCAACGCCCTGGGTACCGCGGAGCTGATCCGCATCGCCATCACCACGAAGATCAAGCCGTTCGCCTACGTGTCGACCATCGGTGTCGGCTGGGGCATCGAGCCGGGACACTTCGTCGAGGACGCCGACATCCGGGTGATGAGCCCGAGTCGGGCCGTGAGCGACGCCTATGCCAATGGCTACGGCAACAGCAAGTGGGCCGGCGAGGTCTTGTTGCGCGAGGCTCACGATCTGTGCGGCCTTCCGGTGTCGGTGTTCCGCTGCGACATGATCCTGGCCGACACCACCTACGCCGGACAGCTGAACCTGCCCGACATGTTCACCCGCATGATGCTGAGCCTGGTGGCGACCGGCATTGCGCCGGAATCGTTCTACGAGCTGGACGCCGAGGGCAAGCGCCAGCGGGCGCACTACGACGGCCTGCCCGTCGAGTTCATCGCCGAGGCCATCTCGACGCTGGGCGACCACGTCGCGGCCACGCCGGGGGCCTTCGAGACCTACCACGTGATGAACCCGCACGACGACGGCATCGGCATGGACGAGTTCGTCGACTGGTTGATCGACGCGGGGTACCCGGTGGCGCGCGTCGGCGACTACGCGACGTGGCTGACGCGTTTCGAGACGTCGCTGCGGGCCCTGCCCGAACGGCAGCGCAACGCGTCGCTGCTGCCGCTGCTGCACAACTACCAGAAGCCCGACGTGCCGGTGCACGGCGCCATGGCGCCCACCGACCGGTTCCGCGCCGCGGTACAAGAGGCGAAGATCGGACCCGACAAGGACATTCCGCACGTCACGCGTGAGGTGATCGTCAAGTACGTCACGGACCTGACGCTGCTGGGTCTGCTCTGATCCACCCGATTCGTGCACGTTCGTCCGCGCTCGGCGCGGACGAACGTGCACGAATCGCTAGGGGTTGATGGTGTTCTCGCCGATCTGGCGACCCCACACGTACTCGATGGCCAACGGCTGGCCGAGTTCGAGGTGGTTGTAGGGGGCGATCGACGCGCCGGTGTCCATCACCAGGTACGGCGCCGGCCACAGGTCACGGGTGACCTTCTGCCAGCATCCCGGCCGCCCCTCCGGGCCGCCCTTGGCGTTCACCCGCGGCAGGTTGTCCGGATACACGTAGGGGTTGGGCGCGCCGACCAACTCGTTGCGCAAGACGACCGAGTAGCCGTTCTTGCCGCCACCGAAGTACGAGAAGTCCTTGGCGGAGTCGTGGTAGTTGCGGATGGTGCAGAGGATCTCGGGGCTGTACTCGTCGAGCAGCTCGCTGGTGGGGACCAGGTCCGCCGCGCCGCGCACCAGGTACGGGGCACTCTTCTCGAACACCTCGCCCGCGGTGTTGCCGAAGCCGACCGAGGCCATCAGCGCCTGGTCCACGTTGCCCTGCTGTTCGTTGAGAGTGCGGGCGGTGGTGACGGCATCGTTCAAGCCGTCGAACAGGTTCGGCGAGGCGTCGGCGTAGACGTCGGCGAGGTCGGCAAGGCGCTGGGTGTCCTCGCGGATGCGCGGCATCTGCGGGTTGAGGTCGGCGAGGATGGTGTTGCCGTCCTCCAGGGACTGTCCGAAGCGTTCGCCGAGTCCGCCGAGCGCCTGGGCGGTGGCGGTGAGGGTTTCGTTGAGCTTGACCGGGTCGACCTTCTGGGCCACCGACACCACGGTCTCGAACAGCGTGTTGAACT